>NZ_JBCNBW010000064.1:0-106818 GCF_050478865.1 Aeribacillus pallidus
GAGTCGCCGCCGTGTGAATAACTTGCTAAAAATCAACAATGACTTAAACAATAGCCTTTATATAAAAAACACCGGGAGAGGTTCCCGGTGTTAGTGAGGTAAATATGCTAATTGATAGAAGAAGAGAATTGCAAATAAGTATACAAGCGGATGAACCGTTTTCCATTGTCCTTTGAAGATTTTCATAATCGGATATGAAATAAATCCTAACGCAATACCTGTCGCAATGCTCGATGTAAGTGGCATGCTTAAAATAATGAGGAAAGCAGGAAACGCTTCATCTAATTCATTCCACTTAATATGTGTGATGGCACTCATCATTAAGCTACCAACAATAATTAACGCTGGTGCGGTAATCGCGCTAATTCCTGAAATCGCACTGACTAAAGGTCCGAAAAAGGCGGATAGGATGAAAAGTACAGCAACGGTTAACGTCGTTAAGCCTGTACGTCCGCCAGCCGCTACCCCAGCAGAAGATTCAATGTATGCACTTGTTGGGCTTGTACCGAACATAGCTCCAAAAGTAGTGGCAACCGAATCTGCTAATAATGCTTCTCGGGCACGTGGCATTGTTTTTCCTTTCATTAATCCCGCTTGTTGAGCCACACCAATCATTGTTCCTGTTGTATCAAAAATCGTAACTAGTAAGAAGGAGAAAACAACGGCGTATAATCCATGTTGAATGACATCTGTAAAAGCTGTGATTGGGTTTAACACAATAAGTCCTTCTGGAAGTTTTGGCATGGACACAACCCCTTGGTCAAAGGAAAGTTGACCAGTAAAGTAAGCGATAATGGCCGTGATAATCATCCCGAGAAATAATGCACCATGGACATTTAACACCATCAATATTAGCGTCACCGCTAAACCAACAAGTGCCAACAAGGCCGATGGGGAATGAAGATCGCCTAACGCGACTAAATTCGTTGGATGGTCGGTAATAATACCGGTTAAGCGTAAACCGATAAAGGCAATAAACAAACCAATTCCAGCCGTAATTCCATGTTTTAAGTTTTCTGGAATGGCTTCAATTAATTTTTTACGGAAAGGAGATAATGATAAAATGACGAAAATAATACCAGCGACAAACACCGCAGAAAAGGCAGTGGCATAAGACACATGTTCATTTGAACCAACGACAGAATACGCAAAATATGCATTTAAACCCATACCAGGTGCGATTGCTATTGGATAGTTGGCAAAAAGGGCCATCCATAACGTTCCGATCACTGTGGCAATGATCGTCGCAGTGAATACTTGATCAAATGGAACACCCGCGTCTTTTAAAATAATCGGGTTTACGATGACGATATAAACCATCGTTAAAAAGGTCGTTAAACCAGCAATTAACTCAGTTTTTACCGTCGTGTTATGTTCTTGCAATTTAAACATGATTAACTCCTCCAAAACACGAACATTTTTTAACACGATTATTATAATATTCGTTTTTTGGGAGATGTGCAACCTTTTTTTAAGAAATGTTCCCATTTTTTTATAAAACCATTAAAATAGGTAGGAGTATAAACGAACAAAAAAACAGGAACCGTTGTTGGTCCCTGTTTAGGAAAATTATTTTGCTTCCGTAATTAATTGATGAATGTCGAGACGATTGGATTTACGTGGTTCTTTGATCGCTTTTCCAATGGTAATAAGCATCACTGGTACATAGCGATCAGATACGTTAAATTCTTTCATAAACTGGACTGGATTAAAACCACCAATCGGGCATGTGTCCCAGCCTTTCGCTTTGGCGGCTAACATGAATTGCATCGCCGCTAATGACGCGTTACTGAACGCAGCGTCGCGTGCATATTGTTTATTTTGATAAGCTCCTTCAATTTGTTGAATGAGCGTATTTTTAATTTCAGGGGTCATCATACCAGCTTCTACATCTGGGGCAAATACCAGCTCAGCATTTTTGTTTGCCTCAAGGTCCCCTAATACCGCGATAACAGCGGATGCATCAACAATTTGTTGTTGGTTATAAGCAATTGGGAGTAACCGTTGTTGAATTTCTTTATTATCAAAAATCATAAAATGCCAATGTTGTAAGTTCCAAGCAGAAGGTGCTTTACCAGCAATTTCTAATAACTCAACAAGCTCTTCACGCGAAATTGGAAGATTTGGGTCGTACACTTTTGCTGAACGACGTGATTCAATAACACCAAAAATATCTGCCATGATTGTTCCTCCTCATGATGAAGTATTGTCATGAATTACAAAATAATAGTTACTTACTTTTGGTAAGTAAAGTACTTTGTTAGCTTAAAATAAGGTGAACTTATCGTCAAGAAAAAGCGTTCGAACGGGGGGATGACCATGTCCAATTTGTGCCCGAAATATGAAGCTGCCTTTCAATTGTTAGGGAGGCGTTGGATCGGACTGATTATAAAAGTATTATTTGATGGACCGATGCGTTTTAAAATGATTTCCGAACAAATTCCGATGATCAGTGAAAAAGTGTTAGCGGATCGGTTGAAATTATTAGAAAAACATGGAATTATTCGGCGGAATGTCTATGCCGAAACACCTGTCCGGATTGAGTACGAGTTGACGGAGAAAGGGATGGCGTTAAAATCTGTTATGGCTGAAGTACAATCATGGGCAAATCAGTGGATGGATTGTCCGGTAGACGAACAATAAAAGTATTCATTTTTGTTATTTTCCCTTATAGGCCGTAAAATATAAGTAAACCTTTAGGGAAAGGAAGAGACCACATGCTTGGAGATAAACAAGAAAAAGTACTTGTGATTACGATGTTTGTAGTCGCTGTTTTTTTATTGTTTTCGATTGTACGGAAATTTTTCTTTTAAGGGCCTATGGTCTTATACAAATGGGGTGTATTCTTATGTGGAAAGGGATGTGGCAATTGCCGTAACATATAAGGGCTGTCGATTCGTTAGTGAGCGGCATCGGCGGAAGACGAGAAGAGAAAAGCTTTCTCATCTGAAGAGACGAGAAAGCTTTTTATTACGCGCGAATAAGTCCTTTGGCTGCTTCAACCGCTTGCGTATCTTTTTGTACTTCCTGAGGGGCGTTTCCTTGGCCAATCACATAACCAGCAAATTCCATACCAATAAATTGACAAATGTATTGGAATTGTTGAACGAGCGGAAGACCTTTTATTTTCGGTTGATCTCCTCCACAGGTGATTAAGTAGGCTTTTTTCGTTGCTAATCGCTCTTTAAATTGTAATTCACAGTCGCGTAAGCTTTGAGACCAGCGATCGATAAAGTTTTTCATATATCCTGATAGTCCATACCAATAAATCGGTGTCGCAAACACAAGAATATCATATTCTAAGATTTCTTTAATGAGTTCATCATAGTCATCTTCAACTGGTTGAAACCCGTTTGGATCATGGCGTAAATCATGAATAGGCTGAATTTGCTTTTCACGAAGTTTAAACAATTTGTAGTCATACCCTTGAACAGCTTGTTCAGCTAACCATTCGGTATTACCGTTGTTTCGGGAGCTTCCGCTTATGACAGCGATTTTCATCCAAAATCCATCCTTTCTCCATTTAATGTATGCGCTTATTGTAACGGATTTTGATTATTTCTTCACATCATATGAAAACTATTGTATTTTTGGGATAATTCTGATAATATTGATACTTGCCCTCTGCTGTAATTTTTACTCACCTCGTTTACTCCATCAGACACCCACATTTATCTATGAAAGGAGCAAACGTATGACCACAGCACCGGAACATCACCCGGATTATCATGAGGAAAAGAAACGGCTAGAATTTACCAAAACGTATATGGATGTCGTCATTAAAACAGCTGAAACGAACAAAGAACAATTTCGTCAAAACATGCAAGAAGCGTTTGCTGATGTGGATTGGTTAGAATCGAGTGGTGCGTACATCGAAATTTTAACGAATGCCAGCTTTTTTGATATGTCGAAGGAAGAGCTAGCGCATTTAAAAAAAGCGCGAAAAAAACCGTACTTTGCTCGCATTGATTTTAAACGGAATAATGATAAAACTGAAGTCCATTACATCGGAAAGACGTCCCTCTACCAAAGGGAAAATCAAGAGCAGCTCATCGTGGACTGGCGGTCACCGATTGCCAATTTGTATTATGAAGGTCGTTTAGGGCACGTGACGTATGAAACGGAAGATGAAACGTTCGAAGGGGAATTAACGTTAAAACGCCAAATTATGATTGAAGACGGGGAAATTGTTGAATTACGAGATATTGATTTAACAACAAACGACGAACTGTTACAAGAGTCGCTAGCGAAAAGCTCTTCCAATCGTCTAACAGAAATTATTACGACGATTCAAGAAGAACAAAACCGAATCATCCGTGCCGATTTAAATAAGCCCATCATTGTCCAAGGAGCGGCGGGAAGTGGGAAAACGACGATTGCTTTACACCGCATTTCCTATTTTATTTACCGTTATAAAAACTATTTTGATCCTAAACAACTGATGATTTTGGCACCAAGCCGACTGTTTATCGATTACATTTCCGAAGCCCTACCGGAATTAGGGGTTGAAAAAGTCCGCCAAACGACGTTTCAAGACTATGTGATCGCTTGTTTAGACGAAAAACTTCGCCTTCGTCCTGATGATAAGCTTGTTCGACTCATTGAACAAGGGGACAAAGAAGCACAAATCGCTGCAGAAGTCGCCCAATTTAAAGGGTCACGCCTCTTCTTTCAAATTTTACAAGCATATGTTCACGATATTGCCCAGCGCTTTACGACGAAAGAAGATTTTTATGTGGACAAATATCGGTTATTTTCGGCGAAAAAATATAATCATTTGTTATTAGTCGAGTATCAATACTTACCATTATATCGCCGAAAAGAAAAGTTAAAGCATGTGCTACAAAATTACGTTCGTTCCAACAAGAAAAAGATGCTCGAAAAAGTAGAGGCTTTTTATGATGAAAAAATTGAGTATGCTCTTTTTCATGTGAAACAGTCTCCTAAACGAAAAGCGTATGTCACTCAAGCGCTCGATAAAAAAGCGAAACGTTTAGCGGAAGTGCAACAAGCCATTCGCCATGCGGTTCCTTCGTTTATGCGCCAATTTGAGAACAAAAAGCTGGGGCAATATTATAAAGAGTTATTCCAAGAAGACAAGCTTGTAGAATATAGTCAAGGCTGTTTATCACGACAGGAAGCGTCTAAAATCTGTCATTACGTTCAGAAACATTTACGAAAAGGGGAGTATGAATATGAAGATTTAGGTGCTCTTTTATTTTTACAAAAGCAGTTGTATGGCATAGATAAAGAGTTGATGGCAAAAAACGTGGTGATCGATGAAGGACAAGACTATAGTTATGTGCAACTAATGGCGTTAAAAGTAGCTTTAGAAACGGATATGTTTACAATCGTCGGGGATTTAGCTCAAGGCATCCATTCGTATCGAGGATTGCAGTCGTGGGAAGAAGTGTATCAAGAAATTTTCCCACGAGCAACGTATACGGAGCTGCAAAAAAGTTATCGAACAACGGTAGAGATCATGGAAGAAGCCAATCAATTGCTTCAGAAATTACCGTACACATTTCCTAAAGTTACTCCCGTTGTTCGACATGGGGAGCCACCGAAGTTTTTGCATTATAATGATGTAGAAGAGATCAGTCATTTGATCCATCACCAAGTTCATCAATTAAAAAAAGAAGGATATCAAACGTTTGCAATCATCGGAAAAACAAGAACGGATTGTGAACAATTGTATGGACTTCTTTCCAACATTTTTTCAGATAACGTAACGTTGTTACAAGAGAAAGCTTCTATTCCGAAAGACCAGCTCGTCATTGTACCCTCCTATGTTTCGAAAGGATTAGAGTTCGATGTGGTGTTCATTTGCTCATTAAATGAAGTATTTGATGAAACGAACGAATTAGACGTGAAATTACTTTATGTGGCGATGACCCGACCGCTACATCGGTTGTTTTTTATAGGAAAACATCCTAGCGATTTTATTAGATAATTTTTTTTGGCTATGTTATATGTCATTGTTGATTTTAGCAAGTTATTTACACGGCGGCGACTTTTAGCGGGGACAAGAAGCCAGGCAAGACCCATACTTGAGCGTAGCGAGGGAAGCGGCTTGCGGCTTGCGGCTTGCCCGCGGAAAGCGTCCGCCACAAGCGTAATGTATAAATATCAACAGTATCATTGCTTCGATTTAAAGCGTTTTCGTATAATTAAAAGATGAGAAGGTATTTTGAGGTGGACCAATCATGAAAACAATTGCTGATATCGCCAAAATTGCTGGGGTTGGGAAAAGTACGGTTTCTCGTTATTTAAATGGTGGTTCGGTTAGTGAAGCAACGAAACGAAAAATAGAGCAGGCGATAAATGAAACTGGATATACCCCCAATCCTTTTGCTCAAAGCTTGAAGGCGAAAAAAACCAATTTTATCGGAACGATTGTTCCACGTTTAGATTCTTATGCGACATCTCGTACGTTAATTGGTATTGATGAACAGTTAAAACAATTAAATTATCAATTATTAATTTCGAATACAAGCCAACATATTGAACGAGAAATCGAAACGATTTATAACTTAGCAAGCCAAAAAGTAGCAGGAATTATTTTACTTGCCACCCAAATTACAAAAGCTCATCTAGAAGCTTTTAAAAAAGTAAAGATCCCGATTCTTCTTGTTGGACAAGAACACCCGAGCGTGCATAGTCTTATTCATAATGACTATGAGGCAGCCTATGAAATTGGGAAATACATCTTACAAAAAGGTCATCGAAAAATTGCTTATTTAGGTGTGACGGAAAAAGACGTGGCTGTTGGCGTAAAAAGAAAAGAAGGCTTTAAGCGGGCAATAGAAGAAGTTGAATCTTGTGAAGTTCGTTACTTTGAAACTGATTTTAATATGTTTATCGCACAAGAAAAAGCGTCAAAAATGTTAGAAGAATATCAGCCAACCGTTATTGTATGCGCAACAGATAATATCGCTCTTGGTGCATTAAGGGCAGCCCAGTTAAAAGGATTAAGCATTCCAAAAGATATTTCGATTACAGGCTTTGGAGGATATGATGTTACTGAAATTATTCATCCTGGATTGACGACCGTGAAATTTTTCTTTAAGGAAGCTGGAAAAATGGCGGCACAAAACATCGTGAAGCTTGTGAATGAAGAGGCAATTGCGAAACGGACTTTATCAAATTTTCAAATAATTGAACGTGAAAGCGTTGACAATTTAAATCGTTGTTCATTATAATGTAACTGAAACCGGTTCCAGTTCCAAAAAAAGTACTTGAATCCGGTTCCTATTTTTTATATGTTGTTGGAACCGGTTCCATTCTCGGTTATTCCAATATACAATTTAGGGAGGAAGCCATGAAACACGATCAAATTGCCAAAGGAATTTTAGAGGCTATTGGCGGAAAAGAAAATATTTCGGCTGCTGCTCACTGTGCGACACGCTTACGTTTGGTTTTAAATGACGAAAGTAAAGTGAATCAAGAAGCGCTTGACCAAATGGATGCCGTGAAAGGTACATTTTCAACGGGTGGTCAGTTTCAAATCATCTTAGGTTCAGGGACTGTTCAAAAAGTATATCAAGAATTGAAAAAGTTAACCGGACTACAAGAAATGTCCACAAAAGATGTAAAAGATGCCGGAGCGAAAAATCTCAATCCTTTGCAGCGTTTAGTGAAACTGCTATCTGATATTTTCGTTCCAATTATTCCTGCCATTGTTGCTGGCGGTCTGTTAATGGGGATTAATAATGTGTTAACGGCACAAGACTTATTTATGGAAGGTAAGTCCCTCATTGAAGCGAATCCAGAATTGGCAGACTTAGCAGCTCTTATTCATACGTTTGCTAATGCAGCATTCGTGTTTTTACCTGTATTAATTGGTTTTTCAGCCGTCCAGCGCTTCGGTGGTAATCCATACTTAGGTGCAACTTTAGGGATGTTAATGGTTCACCCTGATTTATTAAACGGCTGGGGGTACGGTGGTGCCTTAGTAAATGGTGAAATTCCTGTTTGGAGTATATTCGGATTTGAAATTGAAAAAGTCGGTTATCAAGGTACCGTATTACCAGTTTTAGTTGCATCCTATATCTTAGCAAAAACAGAACAATTTTTGCGTAAATATATACCATCGGCACTTGATAACTTGTTAACCCCATTATTAACGATTTTTATTACTGGTATGTTAACTTTTACAGCCGTAGGACCGATTACACGTTCAGCAGGGAACCTATTAACGGACGGACTTGTTTGGTTATATGATACAACAGGCTTGATCGGTGGTGCTTTATTTGGTTTCGTTTATGCCCCGATCGTTATTACGGGTATGCACCATAGTTTTATTGCCGTTGAAACCCAATTATTAGCCGATTTCGTGAAAACAGGTGGTTCATTTATTTTCCCAGTTGCGGCCATGTCTAACGTTGCCCAAGGTGCTGCTACATTAGCCGTGCTAATGATGGTAAAAGATAAGAAAATCAAAAGTATTGCGTCTGCAGCGGGAATTTCAGCACTTTTAGGTATTACAGAGCCAGCCATGTTTGGTGTAAACTTAAAGCTTCGTTATCCATTTATTGGCGCGATTACCGGTGCAGCCGTTTCATCGGCATTTATTACAATCTTTAAAGTCAAAGCAGTTGCCCTTGGTGCTGCTGGTTTACCAGGTATCATTTCGATTCGACCTGATTCCATTGTTCCATATGTCATTGGAATGGTGATTTCCTTCGCTGTAGCATTCGTTACAACCATCCTTTTAGCGAAGCGTGCAGAAATAAAAGAACAAACTCAGAAAAAAGTAGCTTAATAGAATGTGAGAAGGGAGAATCACATAGATTCTCCCATCATGTTTAAGGGGAGTTTGAGGACACATGAAATGGACGAGAGAACAGCGATATCGACGGCTAGAAGAGGCTAGTCAAGAGGAATTGAACGCTTTAAAAGAAAAAGTCCAAAAAAGTATTTGGCGTCAATCTTTTCATATTCAACCGGAAATGGGCCTTTTAAATGACCCAAACGGCTTTTCTTATTTTCACGGGGAATACCATTTATTTTATCAATGGTTTCCGCTCGGTCCTGTTCATGGACTAAAATATTGGTATCACACGAAATCAAAAGATCTTGTCCATTGGGAAAATGTCGGGATAGGTATTCAGCCGAACGACTATTTTGATTCCCATGGGGCTTTTTCAGGAAGTGCGATTTGCCATAATGGAAAGTTACATCTTATGTATACCGGAAATACAAGGGATGAAAATTGGGTTCGTCATCCCTATCAATGTTTAGCGGTGATGGATGAAGACGGGCATATTGTAAAATTACGTGAGCCCGTCATCAAAGAAGTTCCAAAAGGGTATACCGATCATTATCGGGATCCGAAAGTATGGAAGGACAAAAACACGTTTTATGCTGTCATTGGAGCTCAGCGGGAAAATAAAACAGGTTGTATTGTTCTTTATTCCTCACCAGATTTACATCACTGGACATTTGAAGGTGAGGTGCAAACCAACTTACAGGAATTTGGATTTATGTGGGAGTGCCCCGATTATTTTGAACTAGATGGAAAAGGTGTTTTGATCTTTTCACCACAAGGGGTCGAGCCAAATGGGGATCAGTTCCAAAATATTTATCAATCTGGCTATATTCTTGGTGATAAGCTCGATTTAAAGAAAAAAGTATTTCATCATGGAGAGTTTGTGGAGCTTGATCGTGGATTTGATTTTTATGCACCGCAAACGACTGTGGATCATAAAGGGCGTCGCCTTTTAGTTGGTTGGATGGGTCTTCCTGAAATCGAGTATCCAACAGACAAAGATGGTTGGGCCCATTGTTTAACATTGCCGAGAGAATTGAGTGTCCAAAATGGTAAGTTAATTCAGCGCCCTGTGAAAGAATTAGAAGCTTTGCGTCAACATTCCGTAAAGGTGAAAGATATTCTTCATAATGAGAAAAAAATGTATGATGGGTTTACTGGAACAATATATGAACTGATTTGTGAGTTTACGGACATGGAGGCAGAGGAAGTCGGAATCGAATTCCGGGCAGGAAAAGAGGAAAAAACGGTCATCTACTTTAATAAAAAAGAACAAAAAGTCATCTTAGACCGTACTCATTCAGGCCAAGTTCCGGCGAAAGAGTATGGAACAACAAGAAAGTGTATCGTTCAAGGCAGTAAGTTAAAGATGCATCTATTTGTTGATACGTCTTCTGTTGAAATCTTTCTCAATGACGGGGAAGAAGTGTTTACCAGCCGAATTTTTCCACGACCAGAAAGTACAGAAATTCGCTTCTTTTCCAGAAACGGAAAGGTTGCATTAAATACAACCAAATACAATTTATCTCCAATGAATGAAAGAGAGGATTAACTAATGGGGAGATTAATTTCAATCGGTGAAGTGTTAATTGATTTTATTCCAAAAGAAAAAGGAAAAGCCTTAAAGGATGTTCAAGCTTTTGTACGAGCACCAGGAGGAGCCCCAGCAAACGTCGCGGCGGCGGTAGCTAAATTTGGGGCAGAAGCTTCGATGATTACAAAGCTAGGAATGGATGCCTTCGGGGACTTTTTAATAGACGAGTTGCAAAAAGCAGGAGTCAAAACGGACAAAATTAAACGTACAAATCAAGCCAATACGGGATTAGCTTTTGTTTCCCTTCGAGAAGATGGAGAACGAGATTTTTCCTTTTATCGTAATCCGTCGGCCGACTTATTACTTTCGGAAGATGAAATCGAAGAACATTGGTTTCAAAAAGGAGATATTTTACATTTTTGTTCGGTCGATTTGGTAGAAAGTCCAAT
The DNA here is from genome assembly GCF_050478865.1 of Aeribacillus pallidus. Taxonomy (NCBI): domain Bacteria; kingdom Bacillati; phylum Bacillota; class Bacilli; order Caryophanales; family Bacillaceae; genus Aeribacillus; species Aeribacillus pallidus. The sequence goes on from NZ_JBCNBW010000064.1 coordinate 10,754, forward strand.
GAAGCAAGCTCATGAAAAAGCAATCCGTCTTGTGAAAGAAATCGGTGGACTGATTAGCTTTGACCCGAATGTACGGCTTCCACTTTGGAATCAGGCAGAAGAATGTCGTCAAACAATTTTAGAGTTTATTCCAAAAGCCCATCTCCTTAAAATTTCCGATGAAGAATTAGCGTTTATTACTGGAATGAAGGATGAAAAAGAAGCCATTGAAAGCTTATTTACAGGTGAAGTAAAAGCTGTTATTTACACAAAAGGAGCTAACGGGGCCGACCTATATACAAAGAATTCGGCTTATCAATCGAACGGCTATAAAGTAGACGTTCAAGATACGACAGGGGCAGGAGATGCCTTTATTGGCGGCTTTTTATATAAACTTCTTGAAAAAGAAGTAAACCCTGACAACTTGGTCGACGTGTTAAATGAACACCATCAGGAACTATTAATGTTTGCAAATGCCAGTGGGGCCTTAACGACAACCGGAAAAGGTGCCATTTCATCGATTCCGACGAAAGAAGCGATTGAACAGTTCATTCAACAATAAAAATAAATGTTTTATATGAAGACCGGGTCAATTACTGAAATCGGTCTTCTTTTTTGTAATGGTTATCGAAAATTTTATAAGAATATCACATTTTTGGAACTTTTTGTACGTTCCTTCGTATAAAAAGACGGGGGGAAGAGCAATGGAATGGAGAAAATGGCAAACGCTTTTTGCGATCATCTTTATAGGACTATTTATAGCAGGTGCTTTTTTGAAAGCTCTTACCTTAGTAGAATATGTGATTTGGGGTCTATTTCTTTTTTTTATTATTGCAGCCAATCAATTAAGAACTGCACATATCAATAAAATTCGATATAGCGCCCCTGTTGTAGATAGTCATTTGTTTTCGCAAAATGACCTCCTCATCGAACGCGGGGAGACTCTTACGTATCAGGCGTTGCTATTTCATCCTAAAGGGGATGTCATTGGTACAATCGAAGATGATTCTGAAAAAATATCGAGATGGGTACGCTATTTTACAAGTTTCGCCTTTTGGGTACCGTTTCGGGCGCATGTGAAGGATAAAGAGGGAAATATTGTGGCTGCAATTGTCCGTACCCCGGGATGGAATTCGTCGATTGAACTTTATGAACCAGATGGGACACTGATCGGTTCATATAAAGAACGATTATCGTTTAGCGGGGAATTAAAAGGAACGTTTACATTTCAAGATGGGAATGGCAAATATGAGCTTAAAGGAGATGCGTTCTTTTTAAAATTACTTAATGAACAAGGAAAAACAATTGCAGAATTTAAACAAGGATGGATGCCGGTCGAATGGCAACAGCGATTTAAAGATCCGAATATGGCGATTATTCACTTTCACCCAGAAGCGACGGTCATCGATCGGAAAATCTTTTTCGGCATTTGTTTGTCACTGGTGTTAGCATAACGGTAAGGAAAGAGGAGACGATATGGATACATTGAAAGAGCAGATTTACCAATTAGAACAAAAGCTTCTTCAACCAGAAGTTCGAATGGCCCCAGAAGAACTCGACCAGCTTCTTGCGGAGGACTTTATGGAGTTTGGAAGCTCTGGAAACGTGTGGGTAAAAGCGGATTGTGTTCAACCTGGAGGACTCTCGGTACGCCAAATGACCATTCTAGACTTCGATATTCGTCTATTAGCTGAAAATGTTGTGTTAGCCACTTATCTTGTCTATGATGAGACTAGAAATGAATACACGCTTCGTAGCTCCATTTGGAAACACCTGAACGGCCGTTGGCAAATGACCTTTCATCAAGGGACGAAAACATGCCGATAGAAGTTTTATATATAGGCTATGTATATTTCATTGTTGATTTTTAGTAAGTTATTTGCACGGCGGCGACTTCAGCGGGAACAAGAAGCCGCAAGACCCATACTTGAGCGTAGCGAGGGGAGCGGCTTGCCTGCGGAAAGCGTCCGCTTGCAGCGAATATATAAATATCAACAGTATCGTTGTAGAGACTATATTTAAAAGTATGAATAATGATCAGCTCCTCCAAAAAGAGGAGTATTTTTTGGAATCTTATTATCTATTTCTTTATTGGTATTCGGATTTTTAGAATTATAAAGGCTAAATAAGGTTATCGGACTAAACGAATTTTTTTATTGACAAAGAAAAAATATCATAGTATCATAAATCTTGAATTCGAGATAAATTTCTTTTTTTGTCATTAATATCTTGAATTCAAAATAATAAAATTCGAGATAAATAGTTCTTTTCAACATGTGAAGGGAATTATAAGGAGGAGATTATATGTTAACAAGTATTGGGTTATTAATCATTCGTGTCGTAATCGGGGTGTTGTTTATTGGCCATGGTGCCCAAAAGCTTTTTGGTGCATTCGGCGGTTATGGTCTAGAAGGTACTGGACAATATTTTGATTCAATTGGCATTAAACCAGGAAAGACGATGGCGCTACTGGCTGGTTTAATGGAGTTTGTTGGAGGATTATTATTTGCACTCGGTCTGTTTACGCCGATAGGGGCTCTATTGATCGCCTTAACGATGGTCGTAGCGATTGCAAAAGTTCATGGAGCGAACGGTCTTTGGATTACACAAAACGGCTATGAATACAACCTAGTGTTACTAGTTGTAGCGATTGCCGTTGCGTTCATTGGTGCAGGAGATTATTCATTAGACGCGTTCTTGTTTTAACGATAGGGGGAAAGCCTAAATGATCCAAGTTTATCCGGCAAAGGAACGGTTTTTTGCTGATCATGGTTGGTTAAAAAGCTATTTTAGTTTTTCATTTGCTCATTATTTTGATCCGAACAATATGATGTTTGGTCCGATGCGAGTACTTAATGACGATGTCGTGAAGCCACTTCGAGGATTTGGGGCTCATCCGCATGAAGAAATGGAGATTGTCTCTATCGTGTTAAAAGGCCAATTAAAACACGAGGATAGCACCGGTCAATCGGCCATTACAACGTTTGGTGGAATTCAACGGATGACCGCTGGTACTGGGGTCGTTCATTCGGAAGTGAATCCATCCGATACGGAAGAAGTGAATTTTTTACAAATGTGGTTTGTCCCAGATACACCGGGCTTGCCGCCTTCCTATGAAAAAACGGAATTTGATGTGAACAAGTTAAAAAATCAACTTCTCCCGGTAGTATCCAAAAAATTAGCCGGAGAAGGAGTTGCTTATATTCATCAAGATTTAACGATTTATTTATCCGATCTTGAAAAAGAAAATGAATTGACTTTTACGCAGCAACCTGACCGTTATATTTTCTTTTTCGTCATTGAAGGAAACGTGACGTTAAACGATGAGTTTACGTTAGGTCGTAGAGATTCCGCACGCATTACGGATGTGACGAAATTACACATAAAAGCGAATGAAGACAGTCGTTTCATGCTCATTGATTTACCTTCTAACCATTAATGGTTGGATGGAAAATAATAAAAAACTAAAGGAGAGATTTCAATGACAAATGTAAATTTAGCCATCATTTATTACAGCTCTACAGGTACGAACTATCAATTAGCAAAATGGGCTGAAGAAGGGGCAAAAGAAGTTGGAGCAGAAGTAAAAGTGTTAAAAGTAGAAGAACTAGCTCCTGAATCCGCAATCGCTTCTAATCCGGCATGGAAAGCTCATTATGAAGCAACAAAAGATGTACCAACAGCTACATTAGAAGATTTAGAGTGGGCCGATGCAATTATTTTCAGTGTTCCTACTCGTTTCGGAAATGTGCCTTCCCAGTTAAAACAATTCCTTGATACAACAGGTGGCTTATGGGCGCAAGGAAAACTGGCCAATAAAGTAGTGAGCGCTATGGCTTCAGCGGCGAACGCGCACGGTGGTCAAGAACAAACAATTTTAGCTCTATACACGACGATGATGCACTGGGGAGCGATTATTGCCGCACCTGGTTATACGGATGGTTCTGCGTTTGCTGCTGGTGGAAATCCGTATGGCACTTCTGTAACTGTGGATCAAGAAGGCAATATGATCGAAGATGTGGAAGCAGCAGTGAAACATCAAGCAAAACGTACCGTTGAAGTCGCCCAATGGGTGAAAAACGGAATTCAAAAATAATGAGGTAAGGCTGACTACTACCTTTTTTAGGTGAGTCAGCCTTATATTTATGCCAAAACTGTCATGATTTAAGGTGGAAAAAAGAATATTTCGAAATAAAACTGGCAAATAAAAAATCACCGTTAAATAATCGGATGAACGGTGATTTTTTTTTTTTTATAAGTGGAAATTTTAAACTTTTGAACTAGAAATTAAGTACGTCCAACCGGTAATAAAATGGTCCGAACTGAAATAAATTCAGCTAAACAGCACAAAAAATCCGTGATTCAATCAATCGGTCGCTTATTCTATGTATGGCTCAAACACGCTGTCCGGTATAGGGGCCTCGCACGTAATCTTTTCTTGTGTTAGCGGATGCACAAACGTAAGTCGTTTCGCATGAAGGGCTTGACGGTGAACGACCGGTTTTCCACCATACAGCGTATCGCCGACGAGCGGATGTCCAATGGAACTCATATGGACCCGAATTTGATGCGTCCGTCCTGTATCCAATGTACACTCTACTAACGAAACGCGTTCTTTCGGATATGTCTCTAGCACCCGGTAATGGGTAACAGCGTATTGTCCTGTACGAGATACACGACGGCGTGTTGGATGGTGCCTATCACGGCCAATCGGTGCTGAAATCGTATCTTGTTTTCTTTGAACGACACCATGCACGAGTGCCATATACGTTCGTTTAATATTCCTTGTTTCTAACTGTCGATCTAACATTCCTTTTACAAACGGAACTTTGGCAAAAAGTACGGCCCCAGACGTATCTCGATCTAACCGGTGAACATGTTGAACAGCACGTATCTCTCCATTCATCAAACAATAACCACACACTCGTTGAAGGAGGGTGTCTTCATCGGTCGGATGATTCGGGTGCGTATCTAAACCAGCTGGTTTATTCACAACAACTAATACTTCATCTTCATACAGTACCTCTACTGGTTCAAACGAAGGGGAAAAAGGAGATTCTATGTCATGCAAAATATTCAAAGACAACGTGTCCCCTTCTGTTAACACCGTATGCCATGGGACTATTTTTCCATTCACGAATACCCCTTTCGTCATCCGTAGTTCATGAGCCAGTTTTTTCGGTACGTTCCAGACGTTTTTTATCAATTGTTCAATTGTATAGGATGTCCACTGTTGTTTGACATCCACTTCTAATATTTGACCTTTTCGATTCATGGTTACGCTCCTTTTCTGGTTAAAAATTACCAGATAAAAACTACAATTTAGTATGTTATTCTTAAAGTGTAATTTTTAAAAAGATTACAAACTTTACAAGTAGGTGGTAGTGATGAAAGTAAGGTATGCATCAACTTCATTACAAGAAGAAGAAATCGACCAACTCATTGACTATATGTACACCGACATATTTCCACGATATTTTTCAGAAGACGAGGTTGAATATTTCCGAAAAATGAAAGTGTTACATACGCCATCAAGACATCATGATTATACGGGAACATTAAAAGATGCCTTCGAAATTCTTTCCAGTCTTCAATTAATTATCGCCTTAATCGAAGCAAATGAAAAGCAGGCATTAGGAGAACGGTACAAAAAAATATTTGAGCGGAACGTACAAATTTTACAACAATATCATTTACATTTTCCATTTACCCTCGATCAGTTCGAACGTCCCAAAAAATATGTCATTAGTACGTATACTCCTGTAACGAATGAATTACTTGTGTAAATATCTTATTTTAAATGAAAGTTTCCTAAAAAAGGCCTATTTTGGTCCCGTTTACCCTCATAAAATATCAGAATTTTATCAATACACAGAAATTTAAGAGAGTGGTACGATAATTACGTAATCTATTTGATTGAAGGGGGAATGAATTTGAAGAAGAAAAAGGTTTTGATTTCGGGCGTTACCACTCTCGGCTTGCTTTCTACGTTAGTGTTTTCGACGCCCAATACGGCCCCGGCAGCGAACGGTGAATTAGTTTATAAAGGAGTCAACACCGTTTCAGTCAATGATGTAGCAAAACCTATCAAAACAGGGAAAGCTCACTTTCTCATTGAATCCTACCAAAGTAAAATTCCTAAAGGTCTATTAAAATCATTAAAAGAAGTACCAGCGAATAATGAACTATACGTCATTCAATTAAAAGATGTAATTACTCAAGACGAAAGAGAGATGTTAGAAGCTGCAGGCGTACAACTCATTGAGTACATTCCTGACTATGCGTTTGTGGCCACAATTAAAGATAGCGACCTTTCAAAAGTTGAAGGACTCACTCTTGTTGAATCTGTTACCCCATATTTGCCACTATACAAACTAGACCCTCGACTATTTGAAGAAGGTGCTTCTAATCTCGTGAAAGCAGTTGTGAAAAAATCGAATCAAAAGGCAACAAAAGTCGAAGCGAAAGGGTTAAATGAGCTCATTTCATACGCCTTCCAAACTGATGTCACGTATATTTCCCCAGAATCGGAATTTCAACTGATGAACGATCAAGCGGCTGTCATAACGAAAACGACGATCGCCAATAATACGTACGGGTTATATGGTGCTGGTCAAACAGTAGCAGTTGCCGATACAGGTCTTGATACAGGTGTAAATGATTCATCGATGCATGAATCGTTCCGAGGGAAAATTACGGCGATTTATGCATGGGGTCGTCCAAATAATGCGAGTGACCCGAACGGACATGGTACCCATGTGGCTGGTTCCGTGTTAGGTAATGCGAGCTTTAAAGGTATGGCACCTAGCGCAAGCCTTGTCTTCCAATCTATCATGGATGCTAATGGTGGATTAGGTGGTTTACCATCCAATTTATCCGACTTATTCTCCCAAGCGTATAATGCAGGAGCACGTATTCATACAAACTCTTGGGGAGCACCAGTAAACGGGGCTTATACGACCGATTCGCGAACGGTGGACCAATATGTGTATAACAACGATATGACGATTTTATTTGCCGCAGGTAATGAAGGTCCTGGTTCAGGAACGATTAGTGCACCTGGTACAGCGAAAAATGCGATTACTGTAGGTGCATCAGAAAATTATCGACCTTCGTTTGGTTCGTATTCGGATAATCCAGACCAAATTGCGAGCTTCTCTTCTCGTGGACCAACAAAAGATGGTCGTGTAAAACCAGACGTCGTTGCTCCGGGAACATATATTTTATCTTCCCGATCGTCGCTTGCACCAGATTCATCTTTCTGGGCAAATTATAATAGTAAATACGCGTACATGGGCGGAACATCGATGGCCACGCCATTAACAGCAGGAAATGTGGCCTTACTTCGTGAAAACTTTATTAAGAACTACGGCATTACTCCGAAGCCGTCCTTATTAAAAGCAGCGTTAATCGCTGGTGCCACTAACCTCGGTTTATCGAACAACAGCCAAGGCTGGGGACGAGTGAACATGGAAACCTCGTTAAATGTGGCTTATGTCAATGAATCTACTGCTCTATCAACAGGGCAAAAAGCAACATATACATTCAACGCAACTAGCTCCAAACCGTTACGCATTTCACTTGTATGGACGGATTATCCTGGAAGTACATCCGCTTACTACTCATTAGTAAACGACCTTGACATAGTTGTTACTTCTCCTAGTGGTCAAGTCTATGTCGGAAACGACTTCTCGTATCCATACGACAACAATTGGGACGGCGTCAACAACGTCGAAAACGTCTTTATTAACAATCCACAATCAGGAACGTACACCATTGAAGTTCAAGCATACAACGTTCCAAGCGGTACGCAAAAATTCTCATTGGCGGTTGTGAATTAATTTTAATTACTTAGGAGGTTAAATTTTGATGAAAAAAGGTAAAAAAATTTTCATTTCCGCTATCATTATCGGCTTACTATCAACTCTCTTTGCAGGAGTAGCAGCAGCGGAAGACCATCCACCGTGGTTCGGGGTAAGCAGTGTACAAGTAGACAACAATAATTAAATTAGAAAAGGTGAGTGCTATTATAGCTCTCACCTTTTTTGTAGTTTACGGATAATTTTGTTTTGTTTTCTAGACACTTTTAAGACCTGCTACTGTGGACAAAATTTTGAAGGAAGCGGACAGATTCAATTATTCATAAAATTAAATCTTCAAAAAAATTAATAATCATGTAAAATAAAGTTAAAAGTGCTAATAGGATATTTGATATTCATTCACTAATCGAAAATAATCCGCAGCAAGTTTATATTTTCTCTTTTTGTAAAAATAATTCCCTAATTCAGTTAGTAGAAATGTTCTTTTTTTATGCTCATTTATTTTTTCGATGTATGGCAAATAGTTAGTAGTTACAAAATCGATATATGCTTCTTCAAATGTTCCTTTATCGGGTTGTTGAAGGTAATTCATTCGTTTCAAACGGTATTCAATTTCAATTTCCATTTCTTGAATAGCATGATGATGTCTTAATTGTTGTAAATAAGTATTTGCATCTTCAAAACGTTGTTGTTCAATATAAAGGTCAATTAAATATAAGGTTGTCCATATCCGTTGCTTATGATGTTCTTCACGGTATTGAATGCTTTCTTTAAACATCTTTTCAGCTTCTTGATACCACTTTTTTTCAAAATACATATATCCTAGATTGTGATAAACGCGGGCAAGAATATCGTCCATTTGTAAAGTAGTTGCCAAGTCTAAAATTTGTCGATATTCTTTTTCTGCAGCATGAAAGTTTTTCGTTCGTGCATAGTTGATTCCTAGAATCATTTTACAGTCAAGGCTTCGTAAATAATTCGTTGTTTCATCATATAGCTTTAAGGCAGTTTGGGCATAGTATACCGCCATAATACTATTTTGAAGAAAACTATACGCCATTGCTAAGTGAAAATATAAATTGCCGTATTTAATCCCTTGTTTCACTAATGTTTTTTCTACGGCTAATAAAAATGAAAGACCTTTTTCGTACTGTTGATCGATACATAAATGGACACCCCGAAAGTATTGAAACATAAGCTTTTGTTCTGTAGAAAGGTGTTCCTTATTATCCATGAGATTCGTCATGTAATAGTTAGCTTTATGAAAATTTCCAATCGTTAAATAAAAATAATACATTAAAAGGATATAGGATAAGTACAGCTCTGGTTCCAACTCGATAAAAGATTCAAAAGGTTTGATTTCATCTACTAGTTTTTTTGCTTTTTCAATTTGTCGACATTCAATAGCTTCATAGATTTGATCAAATAGCTCTTCTAATTCATCTGTTGGGAACTGATCAATATCGCTAGGACAGATATTCAATCGTTCACAAAGAAGAAGGAAAATTTCTTCATTTGGAACCACTTTTCCGGTTTCGATTTTACTTAAATACGTAACCGAGCAAATGCCTTCACATACTTTTTCTTGTGTCCAACCTAATTTTTTTCGTTTGTATCGTAAGTAGCCTCCTTTGGAAATATTGTGTTTAATATTAAGTAGTTTTAGCAAATTAAGAATACCTCCTATGAAAAGAGATAGAAATTTAATAATTTTCAGTAATATTATAAGATACTATTGTATAATAAATGAACTTTATAAAAATCCCCTAAACGACTTAGGAGTTTAGTCCTATGTTGTTTAGGGGAATTTTTTAATTTAACACATGTTCTTTAAACCAATTCTCGAAATATTCTTCGGTGTTGGAGCCTACTGTGCGAGCGACTTCTTGGCCGTTTTCATAATGGACGATAGTTGGGGTGTATTCAATGTTGTATTTGTTCCAACCTTGTTCAAATTCGAGTAAGTTGTATTGAACGAGGTCGACGCCTAATTCGTCCATAAGCGGCATTAAAATAGGCGTGGTTTCTTTACAATGCGGACAAATCGGGCTGTAAAAATAAACGGTGATGTCTTCGCCGTTATTTAATTTGGCTTCTAATTCTTCAGGTAAAATAATGTTTTGATAGTTCGGGTCGTCTAGTTGTTCCATCGTGGCTGGATCGAGATCGTCTTTTCCATACGGATTGCCTTCTGTTAATTGTTGTTGTTGCATTTTCGTTATAAAAGCAATCGCTCCAAATAGTGCAAAAATAATAACTAAGAAAATAACAACTTTTTTCAACGGTTTTCCTCCTCTTTTTTTAACGTACGATAGACAATGAAACTAGAAATAAAAATAATGATAAATCCAGTTAATGCTAAAAACGGAATCGTGATAAAGCCAAACCAGTTGATGTATGCACCCGTACAAGGAATTCTGCCGCAAGCAGGTGCCATTTCCGTTAGAAACGATACTTTTTGAATCGAATAATGGTAGAGGGAGATGCTCATCCCGATAGCTGATAGAACCATGCTATAGAACGAAATGGCATAATCTTTTTTTACGACGGCGATTCCTAAAATTACGGTAAGAGGGTACATCAACATTCGTTGATACCAACATAGCTCACACGGTTCGTATTGCATAATTTCTGAAAAATAGAGGCTCCCCAGCATCGCGATTACCGAAGCGCACCAGGCGATAAACAGGCTGGTTTCTTTTCGATTGGTTTGCATTTTTTTCAAATCCTTTCTTTTTTCTACGTCAAAATTATAGTATGGTAAAAGTAAGAAGTAAAATTAAAAGGTCATTCAAGATAAAAAGAATGAATATTTTTTTAACGAAAAATGCAAACGGTTGCACAAAAAATATAGCGAGGGGAGAAATGGTTGAATGAACAAACAATGGTGGAAGGAAACGGTCGTTTATCAAATTTATCCAAGAAGCTTTATGGATGGAAATGGAGACGGAATTGGGGACTTACAAGGAATTATTTCCAAGCTCGATTATTTAAAATGGTTAGGAATTGACGTCATTTGGTTATCGCCTGTGTATGATTCCCCTAATGATGATAATGGGTATGACATTCGCGATTATTATGCGATTATGAACGAATTCGGTACGATGGAAGATTGGGACGAAATGATTGATGAAATTCACAAGCGTAGCATGAAGCTTGTCATGGATTTAGTCGTGAATCATACGTCTGACGAACATCAATGGTTTGTCGAGTCTCGATCTTCGAAAGATAGCCCGTATCGCGATTATTACATCTGGCGTCCAGGGAAAAACGGAAAAGAACCGAACAACTGGGAGTCTATTTTTAGCGGGTCTGCATGGGAATACGATGAACAGACTGGCGAGTATTATTTACACCTGTTTTCGAAAAAACAACCGGATTTAAACTGGGAGAACGAAAAGGTTCGCGAAGAAGTATACAAGATGATGACCTTTTGGTTGGATAAAGGGGTCGACGGCTTCCGGATGGATGTAATCAACTTTATTTCAAAAGTACCGTCCTTACCAGATGCCCCGAATCCAGAAGGAAAAAAATATGTCTCCGGGGCCCAGTATTTTATCAACGGACCGCGTATTCACGAATTTTTACAAGAAATGCACGACCGTGTTCTTTCCCGTTATGATGTGATGACGGTTGGAGAAACGCCTGGGGTGACACCGGAAGAAGCCATCCTTTTTACAGGGGAAGACCGCAATGAATTGAATATGGTGTTCCAATTTGAACATATGGATGTGGATGCGGGACCTAATGGAAAATGGGATCTTGTTCCACTGGATTTAGTAAAGCTAAAACGCATTTTAGCGAATTGGCAAGTCTCTCTCCACGGAAAAGGATGGAATAGCCTATATTGGTGCAACCATGATCAGCCGCGCGTTGTCTCTCGTTTTGGCAATGATGAAGAATACCGCAAAGAATCAGCTAAATTATGGGGAACATTGCTTCATATGATGCAAGGAACTCCGTACATTTACCAAGGGGAAGAAATCGGTATGACCAACGTTCGCTTCCCATCCATCCAAGACTATAAAGATATTGAATCGCTAAATATGCATAAAGAAAAATTAGAGGAAGGGTGGACAGAAGAAGACATTTTGCATGCCATTCACGTAAAAGGTCGTGATAATGCCCGCACGCCGATGCAATGGGATGAGACGGAACATGGAGGATTTACAACAGGTACGCCATGGATTGGAGTGAACCCGAACTATCGAACCATTAACGTGAAAGAAGCAACGGAAGACTCGAATTCTGTTCTGCATTATTACCGCAAGCTCATTCAATTGCGAAAACAACATCCAATTGTCGTGTACGGATCGTTTGAATTGTTAGAAGAAAACGATGAACAGCTATTCGTTTATCGCCGTCGTTACGAAAACGAACATCTCCTAGTGATTGGGAACGTGTCGAATGATCAACTAGGCTACACCTACCCAGATGACGTTCCAGCAGAAAAAACTCTTTGGATTTCGAACTATCCAGTGAGCGAAGAACGAACTGGGGCTATTATGCTCCGACCATGGGAAGTTCGCGTCTACCATTGGGCTGAATAAAGGAAAAGGAAGACGAATCCCCATTTTAATTAGGAGGCTCGTCTTCCTTTTTTTGGCCCATCAAACCGTAGAAAAATAGATGAATCAACTGTTTCGTATGTTTGTCTCGTTGGTCTTCGCTGGAGAATAAGTGTGATTGTTTTGAAATGCCGTCGAATAATAGCTGAATATAAAAGAGAAGAAGTTCTGGAGAAAGATCATTGGAGATATATCCTTCTTTTTTTCCTTCTTCTAATAGTTCCATTAAATGAGGAATGGATTTTTCAGCAGCAAAGGTTTGGATGAGTTCCCGAACTGGCCCGGTTGTCATGAAAATCGATTGAATAAAAGAGGGACTTAGCTTTTTCGTTTCTTCAACTTTTGCTTCGACCATTTTCCCGATTTTTTCTTGAAAAGACAGATCGCTATTTTTTATCTTAAGAAATTGTTGTAATCTCGTTTCAAAATAATTGGATAACACATCGAGGAGTAAGTCTTCTTTACTGCCAAAATAGTTATAAATCGTCACTGGGGAGACGTTTGCTCGTTGGGCGATATCTTGAATGCTTACCTTTTGGACACCGAAATGGGAAAACAAATCTAAGGCCGCCTCACGTATTTGCTGCATTTTTAATTGTTTTCTCCGCTCAAATCCGTTCATAATTTCACCTCTTAGAACCATCATAAAGAATTTTATTCCGAGATTCAACGAGAGACGACATCTCTCAACACATTTCCTCTCATAGTTGTGATACAATGACGAAGGTTTCAAAATATGTCGGATTTACTCGAAACGTTTTAAAAGGAAATAACTGTTTCATGGGGAAATAAATAAGGGAGAGACTTCTTGTGAGGTGAAATCAATGTCATGGAAAACAGCATTTGAACGGTGGGATTCTTTTCCTCAGTTGGACAGCAACTTACGTCAGCAGCTAGATGAATTAAAAAAGGATGAAAAGTTACTTGAAGATGCGTTTTATAAGGAACTGGAATTCGGTACAGGGGGCATGCGTGGAGAAATCGGTGTAGGGACGAACCGAATGAACGTGTATACCATTCGAAAAGCCTCGCTCGGCCTGGCCAAATACATAGAAACGTTTGGGGAAGAAGCAAAAAAGCGTGGAGTTGTGATCGCTTATGATTCACGCCATCAATCGCCGGAATTTGCAATGGAAGCGGCGAAGACCCTAGCGACTCGCGGGATTCAAACATATGTGTTCGATGAACTACGTCCGACACCTGAATTATCGTTTGCCCTTCGTCATTTGCAAGCGTTTTCTGGTATCGTGATTACTGCAAGCCATAATCCGCCGGAGTATAACGGATTTAAAGTGTATGGAGAAGACGGGGCTCAGCTACCGCCAGAAGAAGCAGATAAGGTTATTGAAAAGGTAGCAGAGGTCGAAAACGAATTACTGATTAAGGTAGATGATGAAGCAACGTTAAAAGAAAAGGGGCTCATTCAAATCATCGGGGAAGACGTAGACACTGCGTTTATTGAAAAGCTCGTATCGATTTCAGAACAACCGAACCTGGCGGTGACCTCCGATATTCGGGTGGTGTTCACCCCGCTTCACGGAACAGCAAACAAGCCAGTCCGTCGTGCTCTTGAAGCCCTTGGATATAAACATGTAGTCGTTGTTAAAGAACAAGAGCTTCCAGATCCAAACTTTTCGACGGTAAAAGCGCCAAACCCAGAAGAACATGCGGCGTTTGAACTGGCCATTCGAGAAGGAAATCGCGTCGGTGCCGATGTCTTAATTGCAACTGATCCGGATGCGGACCGTCTTGGGGTCGCTGTAAAAAATCATGCCGGTGAATATGTAGTGTTAACAGGAAATCAAACGGGAGCCCTTTTAATGGACTACATTCTTTCACAAAAGAAAGAAAAAGGAACACTTCCAGCAAACGGAAAAGTGTTTAAAACGATTGTCACTTCTGAACTTGGACGAAAAGTAGCAGCTTACTATGGTATTCCGACCGAAGATGTGTTAACCGGTTTTAAATTTATCGGAGAAAAAATGAAACAATATGAAGAGTCTGGTGAACATACGTTTTTATTCGGTTATGAAGAAAGCTATGGGTACTTAATTGGCGATTTCGCTCGCGACAAAGACGCGGTTCAAGCAGCCATCATGGCCGTAGAAGTGTGTGCTCATTATAAAAAGCAAGGAAAAACGTTATATGATGCGCTTCTTGATTTGTATGAAAAACACGGCTACTACCGCGAAGGCTTAAAATCACTCACGTTAAAAGGAAAAGAAGGAGCCGAAGCAATTCAGTCCATTTTAGCCCAATTCCGAAACGAGCCGTTAAAACAGCTCGGTGGAATAAGCGTCGTTGCTTACGAAGACTATTTAACCCGTGAAAAAATTGATGTCCAAACGGGTCAAAAAGAACCTCTTCACCTACCAAAATCGAACGTATTGAAATATTTCCTTGAAGACGGTTCGTGGGTATGCTTACGTCCGTCCGGCACCGAACCGAAAGTGAAATTCTACTTTGGTGTTGTCGGCGAAACACTTGAAGCAAGCGACAACAAGCTAAATCAATATATGGATGAAATGATGGAGAAAATTGATCAAATGGTGAATGAGTTGGTGAAGTAAAGACTGTACGTCCTCCAGTAATTGGAGGGCGTTTTTAATGAATACGTATTGGCAGTGAGGTGGACGGAATGGAATACAAATGGATTGATCCAAATAGAAATATGGAAATGATGACGGGTGTTCTTTCCCTTTATGAAACGATATTTGGTGATTCTGCTGGTCTCTTAGAGCGAATGAAAACGAAATACAACCTACTTATACTCGTCGC
Organism: Aeribacillus pallidus; assembly: GCF_050478865.1. Lineage (NCBI taxonomy): Bacteria > Bacillati > Bacillota > Bacilli > Caryophanales > Bacillaceae > Aeribacillus > Aeribacillus pallidus. The sequence continues at coordinate 25,899 of NZ_JBCNBW010000064.1, forward strand.
AATTTATGAAGAAAAAGTGGTCGGCTTTAAAATGGGCTATGAATTGGAGAAGCATAAATTTTACAGCTGGCTTGGAGGAGTTGATCAAGAATATCGAAACAAAGGGATTGGTTCCACGCTAATGACGATGCAACATCAAATTTTGAAAGAACGTGGATACAAAATTGTCCAAACGAAAACAAAAAATAAATGGAAACAAATGCTCATACTGAACCTAAAGCATGGGTTTGACATTATCGGAACGTATACGGACAATAAGGGAGAATCAAAGATTATTTTAGAGAAAAAATTGAAATAAAATCCACTTTAAATTGTTAGAGAATATGTCGTCGACCACTAGTAGCGTCAAAACCCCAGGGGATCGACGACATTTTTATTATTAGTTAAAAATGAAAGTAATCCTGAGAAAAATGAAGGAAAACGAAGAAAATCTTTAACCCAAAACCCTTTCGGCTTTATTGAAAATGGAAAATAATCCAAGTATAATGGAATAAACATTTCCTAATATTTCAACACTTTTTGGGGTTTTTATCTTAACTATGAGGAATTGAAACTCATTTTTTCGACAAATTGAAGGCGTTCAATTTCCCCGTGTTTTTATCTTAACTATGAGGAATTGAAACGTTGCACTCGTCATACAGAAAAACGAGGGGTTTATTAGTTTTTATCTTAACTATGAGGAATTGAAACCCACTTGAAAGTTATAGTCAACACGAAGGACCTTCCGTTTTTATCTTAACTATGAGGAATTGAAACCAATTTCGTCAGCGTATTTTGTCGCGCATTCCGCACGTTTTTATCTTAACTATGAGGAATTGAAACCACCAATCAACCGTAATAGGTATGATATGGTCAACCGTTTTTATCTTAACTATGAGGAATTGAAACATAGTAGTCCTCTGCTCCACACTTCCCCACGTCACACGTTTTTATCTTAACTATGAGGAATTGAAACAGCGTTTGTTTGATTCCGTCTTTTACGCCACTAAAAGTTTTTATCTTAACTATGAGGAATTGAAACTCGACCGCTTTCATTTTCTACACTCCTTCTATCAAGGTTTTTATCTTAACTATGAGGAATTGAAACAAACATTCAATAATCCATCGTCTTCGAAAGAAAGGAGTTTTTATCTTAACTATTAGGAATTGAAACTATTAAACCGTCCACCAAACGCGCCGAGCCTTGCAAGGTTTTTATCTTAACTATTAGGAATTGAAACCTTGGAAAGCAAATAAACGTGGCACACGTCAATTCAAGTTTTTATCTTAACTATTAGGAATTGAAACAAGAAGGGTTGATACCAACACCAACTGACGAAATGTGTTTTTATCTTAACTATTAGGAATTGAAACTACCTATGGGGGACTTTTGGTGTTTGCTTGGGAATTTGTTTTTATCTTAACTATTAGGAATTGAAACAAAAATGGCTCTGATATAACGATTGAAGCATACACGGTTTTTATTTTAACTATTAGGAATTGAAACACGTTTGCGCCCTACGTTCTCTTTTCCTATCACCTTTTAGTTTTTATCTTAACTATTAGGAATTGAAACCCCCACAGCGTCGTTTTTTGCTGAAATTCTTCCGAACTCGTTTTTATCTTAACTATTAGGAATTGAAACTCAATACCAGTTCCCCCCAAATATGGACAAGCAATCAATAGTTTTTATCTTAACTATTAGGAATTGAAACTTGGAGGTTGAATAGGATGAAAAAAATTCTTGAACTGAGTTTTTATCTTAACTATTAGGAATTGTAACACATGATTGACGTAATATATCGGGTAAAACCCAGGACGTTTTTATCTTAACTATGAGGAATTGAAACGAGCCTGAGCTCAACTGGTACGAATACGAGCAAATTGTTTTTATCTTAACTATGAGGAATTGAAACCTCATAAGGCATAGGAATCTTGTAGCAGGTGAGTCGTTCTTATCTTACCTATGAGGATTGAAACATGTACTTGCAGGAGGTGTGTCGCAGACACCTCCATTAACATACTGCTTTTTTAGTCATTAACATGTAAAATACTTGTAGAACACAATTTTTTAAAGACGATGGACACGATGTCTTTTTTTTATTTTTGGGAGTATGGAATTAGCTATGCTCCCGATTTTTTTATTTAAAAGTTCCGATTTTTTTTAGGTGCTTTATGTAACCTCTTCTTCAAGTATCGTACCAAACCCGATGATGGATCCCGTATTTCTTGATTTTCGATTCACTCATACGGAATAATTAGCGAAAACTCCAACCACGAGCGTTGGCAAACAAATTAAATATATAAATGGGAAGGAAACACGTCAGAAATAAATATTTATCCCGAAAAGTAGAAAACGTAAACACAAAAAATTTTAACATTTTTTAATAATAAAATAATTTATACAAAAATATTGAAATATTTGTAAATACTGCTAAAATTTTATTGACTTATAAAAATTTTCATTTTCCTTTAAAGGATGTTCAGGCGGTGATTAAAAAAGGTAAATCGATATTTAAAAAAATATGAATTTAGTAGATTGGGGTGAGAATTTGATAGAAGCGGTTGCGCAGATAGGAAAGTTGTCATTGGAATGTGAGCAAAAGTCAACAGTCGATCAATTAATTGAAGACCCAGGATATCCTTATTCTCTAAATATCTTATTTACTGAGAAAAATGGTGAATTTTCTTGGGAAGGAACGGAGATTGAAGAAACCAGTGAGGATTTTAGACAATACCTTTTTAGAAATGGTTCATCCCGAGGAACGAACTATTCACCTACAGCACGGATTACCACATTATCCAACACATTTAACCAAAAGGTACTTGGTTGGTTTAAAAAGGCTCAACGAAGTAGCAATAGTACAAAAACATATTTTTCTGCTATTTATAAACTTCTTACGGATAAGCAAGATAGCATTTTAGCTGAGCTTGAAGACAAATTTACACAATTAAACGACCGAGCCATTTTATCCTTAAAGATTAATGGGCAATTCTTATATGATATTCCCGCATTTGTTGATGCGTTTTTGTTTCTTGTAAATGAAAAAGATTTAGAATTATCTGCATCTAATCAAATATGTTCTATATGTGGTCAAAGAAAAGATACAGTGATTGGAAAAATGTCGGTATTTCGCTTTTATACACTTGATAAACCAGGATTTGTTGCAGGTGGCTTTGATGAACAGCAAGCATGGCGTAATTATCCGGTGTGTCTTACCTGTAAAACATTTATTGAAGAAGGTAGGAGAATAATAGAGGAACGTCTACGTTTCAATTTCTATGGATTATCGTATTTGTTAGTTCCAAAATTTATTCTTCCACCAAATGTAGATGATGAAGATTATCAGTTAATTTTTGAGTTTCTTTATCGGCAGAATAAGGAAATTCGTTTACAACATAAGAAAGCACAATCATTTATGACAACTGAGGAAGATATTTTAGAAACTCTAGCAGATGTTAATAATACATTGGCGGTTCATTTAATATTTTTACAGAAAATTCAAAGTGCAGAACGGATCTTGCTATTGATTGAAGATGTATTACCGTCAAGGCTAAAAGAGCTATTTAAAGCGAAAATTTATGTTGAGCAATTATTATATTCAGAAGGAAATCACCCTTTCCATTTTGGATTTATACGAACCTTTTTTAACGGTTCTGTTGACAAATATTTTTTACATATTGTTGACAGCGTGTTTAAAGAGCGTTCGTTGCATTTTCCGTTTTTACTTAAATTTATGATGGAAGAAATTCGTAAAGATTTTTACGAAGCTGAATCTAATCCATCATTTTTTTATAAGGTGCGACAGGCAATTGCAGTTGTTCTTTTTTTAGAACAGTCGGGAGTACTAGAAAGGAAAGGAGGAAATGCAATGGGAAGCCGATTCGACTCCTTGTTTGAAGTATTTGGACAGCAAATGGATACGAATGAGAAAAAAGCCATCTTTTTGCTTGGTGCGTTGACACAAATGTTATTAGAGGTGCAGCAAACCAAGCGGAATAGTAAGCCGTTTTTAAAGCAGTTAATGAGCCTGAAAATGGACGAACGAACAATTAAAGGGTTACTTCCGAAAGTGATTAATAAGTTACAAGAGTATGATGCGTATCAGCGAAGCCATCAGCAATTGGCCGAAGAGATTTCGACTTTGTTTATGACGGCACAAAAAAAATGGAGAATATCTGTTGATGAGTTGAACTTTTATTTTGTTTGCGGTATGAACCTTGTTTCAAAGGTAAAAGACATTTTATTTGCTAAAGAGGAGGCGACGATCGATGCTAAATAATCGTTCTGAATTATTATTTTTGTATGATATCCAATGGGCCAATCCTAACGGCGACCCTGTTGATGAAAATAAACCGCGCATTGATGAAGAAACAGGAAAAAACATTGTGACTGATGTTCGCTTAAAACGAACGATTCGCGATTATTTACACGAATACTGTGGCCAGGAAATTTTTGTTCGTGAAATTGCTGATGAAAATGAGCATATTCAAGATGCGAAATTGCGTGCAGAAGACTTCTTAATTCAAAATGGTGAAAAAGTAGATAAATCAAAAGTATCGTTAGTCGAGATGAAATCGATCATCAATGAGCAAGTCTTGAACGATTGCATCGATGTTCGCCTTTTTGGTGTAACATTGCCTATTGAAAAAAGCAATAAAGAAAAAAGCTCCATCACTCATACAGGTCCTGTTCAATTTAAGATGGGTCAATCATTGCATGCAGTGAAACTTGAATATATAAAAGGTACAGGTGCGTTTGCTTCAGGAAGCAAGATGTCACAAAAAACATTCCGTGAAGAATATGTATTGCCATATTCTCTTATCTCGTTTTACGGTATTATCAATGAATCAGCTGCCAAGTATACACGTTTAACCGAAGAAGATATTCAATTTATGTTAGAAGCAATGTGGAATGGAACAAAAAGCCTCATTTCTCGCTCAAAAGCTGGACAAATCCCTCGATTGTTAATGAGAGTTGTATATAAAGAAAATCATTTCCAAATTGGCGAGTTAGATAAGTATGTATCTTTACATTCTGAAAAACTAGATGAAGAGATTCGTGACGTTAATGATTATGTATTAGATGTAACCGCGCTTGTCCAATTGCTAGAAAAGTATAAAGATAGAATTGAGCGGGTAGAATTAGTGCAAGATGAACGTTTAGTATGCAGTGAAAATCTATTTGAAAGTTTGACAAGCAAAGGGCTTACTGTAGAGAGAAAAGAATTTTAAGGGTGAAGCATATGAATGTACTAACTTTTGATATCAGTGCAGATTTTGGTCATTTTCGCAAAATTTATTCGACTTCTTCACCCCTAACCTATTCGATTATTCCACCAACCTCTTTTTATGGAATCATAGGCGCTATTATTGGATTAGAAAAAGAGGAGAACAAGTATTTACAATATATTAATCATGAAACAACCAAAGTAGCAATACAACTGATAAACTCTGTTAAAAAAATACGTCTCGGGTTGAATCATATTAACACAAAAGGGAATGTATGGATACCAAAACAAAGAAGAGAAGGAGCCCGTACACAAATTCGTACAGAGTTTTTACGTTTTCCACGATTTCGGTGCTATGTTCATTTGCGTAATGAGGAACTGTTTCAGCAACTGGTTTACTATGTAAAAGAACATAAGAACGTTTACACTGTATCCATGGGGTTAAGTGAGTGCATAGCCAATATCGAGTTTGTATCTCTAGAAACATTTAAGAATAGAACAGATAAGGAAGCTGTTGAGATTGTAACAGCAATCCCTGAGCGTTTGCTGCAAACATTGAAGATTGAAGCCGGAAAAGAATATTTAAAAGAACGGCTACCTATCGAAATGAACAGTGAACGGATTGTATCGAGTTATGATGAAGTATTATTCGAAGCAAACGGTCAACCGCTTATAGCTTCTGTTTCTTCATACTGGACAAATGAGCAAGGTAAAAATATTGTCTTTCTCAACTAGAAAAAGCACGTATGTTCACTCATACGTGCTTTGTTTACACATGGAGGGAATTTTATGAATGAATTATATTCACACCCTGACTATCCACTTCAACAGCATATTGACGGAGTACGTTTATTATCATCTTTATTTCTTAAAGAAAAAAAATTACCTCTTACCGATCAAAAATGGTTTCAAACATTGAATGAATACATTGCATTATTTCATGATATTGGAAAAGCTCATCGTTATTTTCAAGATTATATTCGTCAATTTGAAGCACCGCAGAAATTAAGAAGTCATGCGTTGCTTTCCGCTTTTTTACTAGCTCAATTTATGGCTCAAGGTGAGGAGATTGGACCGATTTGGAGATGGTTTGCGTTTTTAATTGTTAAACGCCACCATGGTAATTTAGATGATTGGTTAGAAGAGTTTAAGCAGTTTAGTGATGAAATGGAACAACAGCTGCTTAAACAAATTGAAGCAATTGACTTTGAACAATTAAATCAAGTTTATCAACCATTAATTCCTACATTATCAGAAAAACCATTTACAAAATCACAGTTTCAGCAGTGGATTCACGATATGTTTACACAAGGCCGTAAGATTCGCCGTGGCATTATGCAGTGGAATGATAGAAATGAGTCACTTGCGCCTTATGTCCAATTGTTATTTATGTTTTCTCTTCTTTTAGATGCCGATAAATCGGAAGCAGGGATTATGCAAAAGGAAACATGGTCGTTTTCGGATCGACTCCATCTCCCGACACAGATGATTCAAGTCTATAAAGAAAAACAACAATGGGAAAGCAATTCGATGAACGAACTGCGAGAGCAAGCATTTAGAGAAGTAGTAAACCATGAAATTGATTTAAGTAACCACTTTTATTCTTTGCAGTTGCCAACAGGAATGGGAAAAACTCTTGCTTCGTTTCAATTTGCATTAAATTTAAGAAAAGAGATTGAAAAGAAAAAAGGGGTTTGTTCCCGTATTATATATAGCTTGCCGTTTTTAAGCATTATTGACCAAACAAGCATAGTATTAACGAATGTCTTTCGAGCTAACGGGCTTTCTGTTGATCATCGCCTCTTTTTAGCGCATCATCATTTAGCGGAGATGAGCTACTCAGTAGAACGAGAGGAAGAACAGTATAACGTTGAATATGATGTTGCGAAGCTGCTTATAGAAGGATGGAATTCAGAAATCGTATTAACAACATTCGTACAGCTTTTTCATACAATCTTCACCAATAAAAATAAGGCGTTGCGAAAATTTCATCGCTTAGCCAATTCAATCATCATTATCGATGAAATTCAAGCGATTCCACATCGATATTGGTTAGTCGTAAAAGAAATGTTTGAGGTACTCGCGAAAGAGTTGAATTGTTACTTTTTATTTAGTTCTGCCACAACACCTGCTATTTTTGATCAGAATAAAATGATACAGCTTGTAAATCCAAATGATTATTTTCAAGCACTATCAAGAGTAGAACTGTTTCCGCATGTAGAAGAAAATTTAACGATTGAGTCGTTTGTAGACAGATTAGAACTAGATACGGAGAAGAGTTATTTATTTATTGTCAATACCATTGATTGTGCAAAAAAGCTGTATGAGCAATTATCAGAAATTGTTCATGAAGAAGAAATGACTTTTTTATCTACCCATATTCCGCCAAAGGAGAGATTACGTCGTATTGATGAAATTAAAAAAGGAACGTATCGGTTCGTTGTCAGTACGCAGCTAGTAGAAGCAGGTGTTGATATTGATTTCGACGTAGTTTATCGCGATCTTGCCCCTTTTGATTCCATTCACCAGGCGGCAGGAAGATGTAATCGGCACGGACAAAGAAGAGGGGAAGTGCACGTTATTTCATTAACTGATGGAAGGCGGAGATATGCAAGCTATATTTATGATTTAGTCCGCATCGATTTAACGCAGTCCATGTTAAAAAATTATGAGATGGTTGAAGAAAAAGAGTTTTTCCATTTAATAGAACAATATTTTCAACACTTAACAAGTAAAATGAGCAATCGGGAGTCTAAACAACTATTAAGAGGAATAAAAACCCTTTACTTTGATGGAGAAGCAACCAGTGAGCGCATACCTGTTTCACAGTTTTGTCTCATTGAATCAGGAGAAGACAAAGTCGATGTTTTCATTGAATTAAATGAGGAAGCAGCTGAATTATTTAGATGTTTTGAAGACATTATTCAAATAAAGAACCCTTTAGAACGGCAAAAAGCATTTGCGTCTATTAAAGCTTCTTTTTATCAATATATTATTTCTATTCCAAGAAAAGTAGATCATAAACCTCCAATAGTCCATGGTATTGGCTACGTCAATATTGATTCATTAAGTGATTTTTATGATGAAACTCTTGGATATAAAACAAAAAGTGAAGGTCTCATATGGTAGGTGTAAACAAATGGATTACCAAATGCCGATAACTGGAACTGATATTTGGTATTACTACATTTGTAAGAGAGAAGTATGGCTGATGAAGCACCAAATCGCACCAGATAAAGAAGACGAGGCTTTAGATATTGGTCGTTTTATTTCAGAAACATATTATCAACGAAATAAAAAGGAGATGTCAATTGGCAATATTGTTGTAGACCGTGTCCGACAAGAAGATGGTCAATTAGTGATTGGAGAAGTAAAAAAATCATCACGATATATGAAAAGCGCCAAAATGCAATTACTCTACTATTTAGACACACTTCGTCAAATGGGGATTGAAGCAAAAGGAGAGTTACTGTTTCCGGAAGAAAGAAAAAAAGAAACGGTAGAATGGACAGAAGAAGCGAAGCAGGAACTAAAACAGACAATGGAAGATATTCGCCGTATTGCGCGCATGCCGGTACCGCCTGTACCAGAGAAAATTCATTTTTGCGGGAAATGTGCATACCGTGAATATTGTTGGGCGGAGGAATGAATATGAAGAAAACACTATATATCTTTCAAAGTGGTGAGCTTCGTCGAAAAGATCATAGTTTATATTTTGAAACAGAAGAACGAAAACGCTACATTCCAGTTGAAAATACAAACGATATCTATATTTTCGGTGAAGTGGATGTTTCGAAAAAATTTTTGGAGTTTGCAGCGCAGAAAGAGATTATTGTCCATTATTTTAATCATCATGGATATTATGTTGGATCTTTTTATCCTCGCGAGCACTTAAATGCTGGGCACGTTATTTTAAAACAAGCGGAACACTATCTTGATGAAGAGAAGCGGATGGATTTGGCGAGGCGATTTATTGAAGGATCTATTCAACAGATGAGCCGCGTCTTGAAATATTATCGCTCTCGCTTGGAAGAGAAAGAGGTGTTTGATGACACGCTAGAAGATTTTCAAAAAGAGCTCCTAAAGTTGCCAACAGCTCAAACCATTGAACAATTAATGGCATCGGAAGGACATATACGGGAAAAGTACTACCGTACATTTGATACGATTATTCGTCATCCCGATTTTGTTTTTGAAAAAAGAACAAAACGTCCGCCGCACAATCGATTAAATGCACTACTTAGTTTCGGTAACTCCATTGTATATACAATGTGTTTAAGCGAGATTTATAAAACGTATCTTGACCCCCGTATTGGTTTTTTACATAGTACAAATTTTCGACGCTTCTCTTTAAATCTTGACATCGCTGAAATATTTAAGCCCATTATCGTTGATCGATTAATTTTTTCGCTTGTAAATAAAAAAATGCTGATAAAAAAGCATTTTGAAAAAATGACCGATGGAATTTTGTTATCAGAGGAAGGAAGAAAAATTTTTATCAGTGAACTGGATAAAAAAATGCAAACAACTGTACAACATCGTCATCTAGGCAAATCTGTGTCATACCGACGCTTAATTCGCTTGGAATTGTATAAATTACAAAAGCATTTACTTGGTGAAAAGCTATATGAACCATATGCAGCAAAATGGTAGGGGATGTTTATGTTTGTCATACTTGTGTATGATTTTAATGAGAAACGTGTAGCTAAAGCATTGAAAATTGCTAGAAAGTATCTTCATTGGGTACAAAATTCTGTTTTTGAGGGAGAAATTTCACAAGCGAATTATAAAAAACTCAAGATTGAATTGCAAAATATAATGAATCCGGATGAGGATTCGGTTATCTTTTATACATTTCGAACGCAAAAATATTGGTTACGTGAGGAGTTTGGATTAAAAAAGGGAGACGACGAATTTATTTTGTAGAAAGAAGGACAAGCTATGCGACTAACGGTAACCATAAAGCCAAAAAATGATTTTGTGATACTACCCTTACATTATCAATATTTATTACAGGGATTACTTTATCGCTCGTTAAAGGATAAGAGTTTCGCTTCATTTTTGCATGAAATTGGTTTTCAAAAAGGAAAAAGAACGTATAAATTATTTACATTTAGCCGTCTTTTCGGTCAGCATAAAATTCAATTCAATACGAAAACGATTTTATTCTATGATGAAATTTCTTGGTACGTTTCTACCGTTTTGCCTGAACTGACGCAGCAGTTAGGGGAATATTTTTTACTGCAGAAGGCAGTTTACTTAGGCGATCAATTGGTAGAGATACAAAGCGTAAAAATGGAGGAATACGAAGTAAAAAGCTCTGAAATTGAAATTGAGATGCTTTCACCGTTAACTGTCTATAGCACATATGAAACGGTGGATGGCACACAGAAAACACAGTTTTTTTCTCCATATGATGAAGTGTTTCCACATTTAATTGAAGCTAATTTTCGTAATAAGTATGAAGCTTATTACGGAGAACCACCACAAGAAAGATTGTTCATCGAACCTTTACATGTGACTAAGAAACATAAAGTTGTAACAATTTTTAAAAACTACTATATCACTGCTTGGCAGGGGAGATATCGTTTACGGTCTACCCCAAAGAATCTAACTTTTCTTTTGCAAACCGGAATAGGTGGACGAAACTCTCAAGGGTTTGGGATGTTCCGTGTCATTCGAGAACTGTAGTAATAGAGAGTTTGTCGTCGACCCCCAATCGTGTAAAAATCCTGGGGGATCGACGACATTTTATTTTTTAGAGTAACAATGAAAAAATGAAGAAAAATACTGAGAAAACGGAGAATTGATAAAATTTACTGTTTAAGCTAAAATGAAAATAACAAAATTTCCATTATTATCAAAACCTTGAATAATCAACGACTTTTTGGGGTTTTTATCTTAACTATGAGGAATTGAAACTCTTCCGCGTGGGCATCGACGTAATACGCGATGTCCTCGTTTTTATCTTAACTATGAGGAATTGAAACTCTGGTAGTTCAAGTACATCCTCTTTCAACATTCTGTTTTTATCTTAACTATGAGGAATTGAAACGTTGGAGGCGATAGCTGTAACATCCGATTGTATAAGTTTTTATCTTAACTATGAGGAATTGAAACTTCGCTAGTCGTCGCCACTCATTCAAAAGCATCCCAGTTTTTATCTTAACTATGAGGAATTGAAACCTAAGTAGTCATGTAAGTCTTCTTCACTATAAAAAATTGTTTTTATCTTAACTATGAGGAATTGAAACAGATCGTCATAGTGACGTAAGACGTTTAAAATCGAGTTTTTATCTTAACTATGAGGAATTGAAACCTCCCAACGATTGTCCACTCTCACTACCGCCTCGCTGTTTTTATCTTAACTATGAGGAATTGAAACATTGGTATGAAGTGTACGGGCACCCCGTACCGTTGGTTTTTATCTTAACTATGAGGAATTGAAACAATTCTTTGCATTGAGGGTTTTATATGTGTAAATTCCGTTTTTATCTTAACTATGAGGAATTGAAACGGAGAATACAAGGTTCAAGCTGGTGAACTTATTACGTTTTTATCTTAACTATGAGGAATTGAAACTATACCTTGAACGTGAAACAAGGTAAAGGAGGTTTGTTTTTATCTTAACTATGAGGAATTGAAACTTTAGATAGATAACCTTTTCTCGATTAAAATACGTCGTTTTTATCTTAACTATGAGGAATTGAAACTAACAAGGTTGACATATAAACTCTAATTCACTCTCGTTTTTATCTTAACTATGAGGAATTGAAACGACAAAAAAACGTACTAGGGGATGGAGAAATGGATGAAGTTTTTATCTTAACTATGAGGAATTGAAACTATTCGCTACCAGTTGCGGAACGACTATATCACACCGTTTTTATCTTAACTATGAGGAATTGAAACCTAAAACATGATGATCGTTTGTAATATAGTCCCATCGTTTTTATCTTAACTATGAGGAATTGAAACAGCGATGTGTCGTAGTTGGCGATGACGGAAAGAACGTTTTTATCTTAACTATGAGGAATTGAAACTGACGCGCTTGCTCATGGACAATGACGCACAATCGTTTTTATCTTAACTATGAGGAATTGAAACATCTCTTCTCGTATTTCTTCCTGCTCTGCCAGTTAGTTTTTATCTTAACTATGAGGAATTGAAACTGGACCATAAATATCATATCAATAAACCCCCACTAAAGTTTTTATCTTAACTATGAGGAATTGAAACTCTTTATCGGCTTTCAACAATAAACCGCAGGTGGATTTGTTTTTATCTTAACTATGAGGAATTGAAACAACGTATCGGTTGCAAAATCCCCTTCATAGCTTCCGTCGAGTTTTTATCTTAACTATGAGGATTTGAAACTATGGTGTACGAGCATTCATCCATTGATATTTTCCAATCGTTTTTATAATATTTTTTACTTTCATAGTTTTTGTTTTTAATATGTTGGTTTAAAAGAGGATAAGTGACATAGAAATTAATTGTCACTTGATAAAAGTAGCCTAGCTAATAGCAATTTGATCAATGCTAGGTATTCCGATGATTTAGATATAGGTATTTGATCCCGATATACCTTGACGATTTGTTAATCTCTTAGAATTCTAAGAGATTTTTTTATTATTTTGGTATTGATGGATTATTATGTAATCAATTAAAATAAATATAAAATTTAGTAAATTCAAACAATAATAGGAGCTGATATAGGTTTAATGTACCATACTGTTGTGTTGACGTGCGGAGTTTCGCTATTAACAGGGGAGTCGAATGTTTTTTTTATAAAAAGAGAAGGATTTCCTAAGCTGCATGTATCTTTGCAGGAAAAAGAAATAACGTCGAGCATGAACGAGGATATTGAAAAATGGGTACGATATGCAAAAAGTATTGCTCATGAAGTGAATATAAGACCTAAAGAAGTGTCGGCTGAGTACTCCATGTTGTATTTATTAAGAAAAAGAGGGGAACTTTCTGAACGACCGACAATCATTCTTCTCTTGACTAAGACGGTAGGCGGTATTATTACAGAAAAATTGCTTTGTTATTTATTTGAGAAACAGTTTCAGGCGGATGTGAAAGTTTTATACGTTGATATTGACGTCGAAAATCCAAAACAACTGAATAAGACAATCGGGGATTATATGTGGAAGTTAAGTAATGCCTTAGGACAAGGAGAGCCAAACTCTACATGTTTTGCTCCCATCGGAGGATATAAAGTGATGACATCCTTTGGTTATATCGTCGGTTCATTTTTAAATTATCCGACTGCTTACCTGCATGAATATCATCAAATTTTACATAAAATTCCTCCAATACCTCTAGATATTAATGATGATTTCGTTCACGAGAATATCATGCTTCTTCGAAAATGCCAGAAAGATTATATAAAATTTAAAGAACTCTCTCCTTTTGAGCAAACTTGTATTGAACAGTATCCTTCATTATTTCAAAAGGAAGAAGGATTAGTAGGGTTATCTCCATTTGGTCAATATTTGTTTGAACGTACCAAATATGAGCATTTATTCAATACGCGATATTTTGTATCTAAACAAGTTCGGGAATTTATGGAGCTAAACCATCATCAATCGCTCTTTATTATCCAGCAAATGCGCGAGTTAGTGAAAAAATTAAAGCATGGTGAGGGACGGTTGGGAGAAATCATGCATGAAAAACAGTTTCCAACCATTAATCAACAAAAAGTGCAATACCATCTTTATAAAGGCGCGAGCAACGGACAGACTGTGTTTCGTCTTGCTTACCGTTATGATGAAAAAGAAGATGCGCTATATGCCAACTATTTATGGCTGAACCATAATCGCTATGAACGAGATGCGGCAAAAGGACAGGGAATTTATCAAGCGAAGCAAGACTTTGTTGATATAACAGATTTATCTTTCGTTGTTTCGAGGTGAATGAAATGTCAAGAAGAATATTATTATCTTTTTTAGGACGAAGTGAATATAAACCGTGTTTTTATACGTACCAAGGCAAGCAATCGACTTATACCCGTTTTGTCCAAACAGCAATCTATGAATTTATGAAAAATGATGGAGAAATGGACGTTGTTATTTTTGTAACGAAAGAAGCAAAAGAGGAAAATTGGCATGATAAAGTTAAGCGCAAAGGCGAGAAGCTGGAAGGATTGGAAACGGCATTTCATCGCATTGCTCCAGAGGCGAATGTAAAATTGGTAGAAATCGAGAGTTCACAGGATGAAGCAGCGAATTGGCAGTTGTTTGATGCGATATTGCAGGAAATCGAAGAAGGCGATCAAATTTATTTCGATATTACCCACAGTTTCCGTTCGATTCCATTTGTTGCGCTAATTGTATTGAACTATGCACGGCTCGTGAAAAAGGCGTCCATCGGAAAAATCATGTACGGTTTATTTGAACAGTTGGGCAATCTATGGGAAGTCGATAATATCCCACCAGAAAAGCGTCTTGCGCCGATTGTCGATGTAACAAACATGGCAAAGCTGCTCGATTGGACGAACGGAGTTGACCAGTTTATTCGTACCGGAGATGCATCGATGATTAAACAGTTAACTAATACGGAAGTCGGAAAAGTATTTCGTGATCGGTCATCTAAGCCGGAAGAAAGACGGCAAATGGCAGAACTGCGTGGTTTAGCTGATCAGCTCGACTTGGTTGGAAAATCGTTGCAAACGTCTCGCAGCCTGCAAATTGCGGAGGAAGTTAAAAAATTACGTCAGCAGCTTCATAAAGTTCGTGAGCTAGAAACCGATGCAATTAAACCGCTTATTCCGTTATTAGATGAAATCGAAAAGAAATATGAAGCATTTACAGATGATGAACTGGACAATTATTTTGTAATGGCAAAATGGTGTGAAGAAAACCGACTTATTCAGCCTGGGCTAACATTGTTACAAGAGAACTGTGTCACCGCTATTTGCCGAGTATTTCATATAGACAAAACGGATAAAAACAAGCGCAGCGATATTCACTCTGCGATTCGCATTTTATTGGAACGGATTCCAAAGGAGAAATGGCGTGTCCGCGATATAAACTTTGTTGAAGAGATGATTGATAAGCTTCAACCGTATCGCGAATGGCTAAAGCCGTTTAACGCTATTACCGAATACCGCAATGATATTAATCATGCCGGAACTAGTGCCAATGCTCGTGAGGCAAAGGTTTTTTATAATCAGTTATCTAAAAGTTTAAAAGAATTAAAGCTATTGTTCGAAAAAATGTCGGAAATTTCGAAAGAAAAAACGGTATAAAGGGGAAAGAACGATGAGTATCGCTCGGTCAGCAGAGATATCAGCGGTTGTTCGTAAAGATTTTTTTTTAACGTTTGTTACTCCGATGGTTATGCATGGAGCAAAACCAAAAGAAATAGCAGAATTTAGGATTCCTTCTGTCAAAGGAATCTTGCGTTATTGGTGGAGAACGTTACAAGATGAGCCTCGTCCAATCGTGTTGCGCGAAAAGGAAGAGATGTGGTTTGGCGGTACAACGAAGAAACAAAAATCACCTGTGTCATTCATTCTCAAACAACCTGTAACAGGGAATAGGCAGGAAAATGTATTGCCGCATAAAAGTAGTCCTTTTCGCCCTAAAAGTATTGATGCTAACACAACTGCCGTGATAACTATGCAAACGTTGCGCAAGCATGACGAACACTTTGAATTATATCATTTATATTTCCAGTATATGATGCATCTTGCGGGAATGGGGCAGCGGGCAAGACGCGGATTTGGTGCATGTCAATGGGAAGAACATAAGTGGGAAAACAAAGAAATGTTTGCCGCTTCTCTAAAGCAAATATTGGAACAACTAGGTGTTGCCGAGCCGTTTGCGTTTTTTAACAGCGGGGATGGTGTGTTGAAGCGGAAAAAACCAGCAACTACACCTCATCCTGTATTATCCGCTGTATGGATTGGTGAGGGCAAGGCAGCACCACATGAAGTGTTGAAACGATTTGGTGAAGCGTCACATAGAGCGAATCGCTTTGGCAATTTAGGTTCTGTGCAGCCGCGGTTTGCTTCTCCGCTATGGTGTACGGTAAGGAAAATAGGAGATTTGTATTATCCGATTGTGACGGAAGTACAAGCAAAGGACGAAAGATATAAAAACGGCAAGTATGAACGTGATCGTGCGGAGTTTTTGCGCGTAGTTGGGGTGAGGATATGAGCAATCAACATTTAGTTGTTTTTACGGTAGGTCCCGTTCAATCGTTTATCGCATCAGCAAGAAAAACCGAAGATTTTTGGAGCGGGAGTTATATATTATCGCACTTTATCCGTGAAGCGATGAAAATGCTATCCAAGTTGGATCCGGAGTGTGAGTTTATTTTTCCGAAAAATATACAAGAAACAGATGTAAAAACACTTCATATTGCCTCACTGCCGAACCGTTTCACAGCCATTGTTCACAAAGATGTAGAAGAGACAGCGGCTATCCTACAAGAAACAGAGGGGCATGTACGGAGAGTGTTTTATGATTTGTGCACTTCTGCGATTCACTCCGTGTTTCCATCCCTTGATAAACAAGAAAAAGAGACGCTAAAGAAAAAAGCGGTTAATCAAATTGATGCGTTTTTAGAAGTGTATTGGGTTGTTGAACCATATGATTCTAACATAAATTTCCAAGGAATAAGAGAAAGAGCGGAAAAACGGTTAGGGGCATTAAAAAACGATAAACACTATCCGGGTTTCGTACAATACGGATTAACATGCAGTGTTTGTAAAGAGCGGGAAGCATTATGTCTTGAGGATATAAGGTTGGAAGACAAGTATGGTGATATGAAACGGAAGTTTTCGGAAACGTGGAAAAAACGTTCAGAAACATATAAAGTTTCAAACAACAATGGCGATCAGGAACAGCAAGCAGGGCGAATTAAAGACAACGAATTTTTATGCGGAATTTGTCTTGGCAAACGAACAGCGTGGGATTATTTTACGAACAAATTAGGGAATAAGAAGGCTTTCCGGCGCTTCCAGTCTGTATTGAATATCGGTGAAGAAAAATATTATGCAATTCTTCTGATGGACGGAGATAATATGGGGCATTGGTTTTCAGGGGAGAACAAGGAAGACTATAGCCATATTAGCGAACGTTTAGCTCATTTTTCCCAAAAAGTAGTGCCAAAGATTGTAGAAAGCGATTACAACGGGCGGCTTGTATATGCTGGTGGCGATGATGTGCTCGCTTTTGTGCCTGTGGAGGAAGCTTTATCCGTTGCTCAAGCACTCCGTTTTGCGTTTAGTAACCCGGAGCAAGGACTAGGGGAAAAAGCTACTGCATCCATTGGATTAGTCATTGGACATAAGAAAGCTCCTTTACAAAGTTTGTTAAATAACGTTCGCCAACTGGAGAAAAAGGCGAAAGGCTATGTCAATCCTGAAACAAAAGCGAATAAGAATGCATTAGCTTTGGCCATTCATACTAGATCAGGTGAGATTTCTGAGGCGATACTGCCGTGGGAAATCGGTTCGTTACGGACGGTGGAACTATTGCACGATTTTATTTCATTGTTACAGAACGATTTATCTTCTACGTTTATTTATCATTTTTCTCACGCCTTCTTCCCGCTGCTGCATGAAAGCGAAGAGTATCGAAAACTGAAGAATCATGAGATGATGCAAGTGGAATTGCGGCGTTTATTAAAGCGTTCGGTAAAAGAGGGAAGAAAACTAGAATCGCTGGAACAGCACGTGGAAGTATTGTTAATGTTACATAATGCCTCAAGATCAGGCTATGATTTCTTGAATCTGTTGAAAATGTTGACATTCTTTAAGAGATCGGAGGGAAAAAAGAGTGAAAAAGCTGACGTTAAAACCGGTTGATACATTTTTCTTTAAAAATCACCAGGTAACTGAGGCTGGAAATGATACAGCGATGGACGGTATTTTCCCTCCAAGACCAAACACTATTTATGGTGCATTGCGGGCAGCGTTTATTCATGAGCACGCCACGTTTGAAGAGTTCGCCCAACAAAGAAATGAAAAAGTAAAAAAATGGATGGGGACACAAAACGAATTTGGAGAATTTCAGATTACTTATTGCGGGTTGGAGTACAACAAAACATTATTCCTTCCGCTTCCTTTAGATTATCAAGTTGTGGAAGCTGACGAGAAAACGATTGCGTATCCGCTTCAATTAAAAAAAGATACGCAGCTTTCTTCACAACCTGGAAAGTGGAGATTATTTTCGAGCCGAAATGAAAAATCGAAAAGTTCTAGTCAGCAATATGTGCCCATTCAGCATTGGAAAGAAGCAGTTCTTCAGCAGCAGCCTATTCACCATTTATCTCATGCCGCTCAGATGTTGTCGGGTGAAGAGAAATTAGGAATTGCGCTTAATTATCAAGAGAGAAAGGCGGAAGAGCATTATCTATACCAGATGGTGAAATGGAGATTTAAAGAGGAGGGTGCCTTTGTCGTTTACACTTCTTCTAGTCCTGATTTTTCAGCTGTAAAATTTGCGCGCATTGGCGGAGAAAATCGTCCGTGGATTGTCAAACAAAATGAAGAAGTTTTCTCGCTTTGGACGGAGGAAGAGCTGCAAAAATTATCCAAGCAAATCCAGAAGACGAACATCGCTAAAATCATATTATTGGCGCCAGCAATTTGGGAAAACGGTTCACGACCAGAAAGTTTTGACGGTGAACACATCATATTGCCAAACGGACTTAGAGTGAAATTATTAGCCGCTGCCATTGGTCGACCAGAATTATATGGCGGATGGGATATTGCCAATCATCGGCCAAAACCGCGGAAGCCGATGGTTCCGGCTGGTTCTGTGCTCTATGTTAAGGTACAGAAGGGACAAGTTACAGAACTGCTTTCTATTGCTAACGGCTTACATTTGACGGATGAAGGTGCACATGAAGGATTTGGATTTGCGGTAATCGCCAGCGGAAATCAAATGAAGGAGGAAATCTAATGTATACGTTAGTTCGTCCATTTTTATTACATGCCATTACGTCTGTTCACGCAGGAAGTGGCAGTGAAATCGGTCTTGTAGATTTACCAATTCAGCGGGAAAAACATACTGGTTTTCCGAAAATCGAAAGCTCTTCGTTAAAAGGGGCACTTCGTTACACAATTGAAGCTCCTTTAAAACCAGATGAAAAGAAAAAATTTGAGCTAATTTTTGGTTCAAGTAAGAAAGAGCAGAATAATAACGATACCCAATCCAGCGCAATTGCACTAAGTGATGCAAGAATACTATTGTTCCCGGTTAAATCCATGCGCGGTGTGTTTGCTTGGATTACATGTCCGCAAGTATTGAAACGCTTTAATGATGAAATGATGCTTCATCAATCAAATCTTGAGCCGCTTGTGGTACCAGGAGCTAACACGGTATCTTCTGAACGATTAATCGTTGCTAACGGGAATATTGTTTTAGAAGAATATAATTTCTCCGTAAACATCACCGACGAGGTAAAAACACTCGCTGAACAACTGTCCTCTTTAGTGAAGAAAGAGTTGTACACGGATTTGCGTGATCGTATCGTTGTATTAGATGATGACGATTTTACAGATTTCGTGAAATTATCTACTGAAATTAATGCGCGTATTAAAATTAACCAAGAGACAGGAACAGTTGATAATGGAGCACTTTGGTATGAAGAAAATGTTCCGCCGGAAACGATTTTCTACAGCTTCCTCTACATTGGTCAAATTCGCGGGAACGGCGTTGAAGGGTTAAAGTCAGCTGAAGACGTGGAAAAATTCTTAGTGGTGGAAGGACGGTTTCCTGATGTCTTCCAGCTTGGTGGGAACAGCACACTTGGTCGCGGAATGCTTCGGAGAATTTGGGTATAAAGGGGTTGAAAGTCATGGCAGCTGAACGTGTTAGTATTGAAAACGGACGAGCATCGTTTGCATTTGAGAGCGTAAAGAATGCTTTCCAAGACAATCAGGTGAAATTCGAAAGTTACCGTTCATATGTGAAAAAAATGCCTTCTCTTATTCAAGTGAATGGATTAGGACAATCACTGGCTTTTTGTTACCAAAAAGGGAAGGAATACCGGGTGATTTATGATCAACTACATACATGGTTAAAGGAAAAGTATTCGCAATATTTCAAAGAGCATAACAAAGAGTTCGTAGAAGTTGTCATAGGATTAAAAAGTGCAGACTATCGCGTGCTGACGATGGAGGTA
The DNA here is from genome assembly GCF_050478865.1 of Aeribacillus pallidus. Taxonomy (NCBI): domain Bacteria; kingdom Bacillati; phylum Bacillota; class Bacilli; order Caryophanales; family Bacillaceae; genus Aeribacillus; species Aeribacillus pallidus. The sequence goes on from NZ_JBCNBW010000064.1 coordinate 46,256, forward strand.
CTTGCATTATTAAACTGGATGCGCAAATTTGCCGATGGCATGGCGAAATAACCGTAAAGGGGAGGATGTCATGCTGTTTCATCCAATTGATACGAAAGAAGCTTTTAATCCTGCGAATAAAAACGAAATTGCCCATTTATGGTACCATGTTCATTTCGATCAATACATTCTTTATGAAAAAAATTGGAAGGTCAAGTACGTTCCAAAGAAAAAGTTTGATCCTATTCCCATTCGCCGCGAGCTAATAAAAATGGCGGAAAATACAGCACAACAACGAAGAATGGCGTTTGCTGATTTATCAAGCTATTATTACGTTCGTCAACTAAATGCAAAACCGATTGCCCGCATTATCCACGGATTAGGGGGAGGACATGTTCGCGAAACATCGCTGACCCTCCACCCTGTGTATGGGGTTCCATATATCCCAGCTTCGAGTTTAAAAGGTGTTGTCCGCAATTGGTTTATCCAAGCGTTTTGTGATGGGGAAGAAAAACAATTAGCATTGCATCCAAAAGGTGCGCTTGTGTTTGGAACACAGGAGCAGCGAGGAACGGTACAGTTTCATGATATATTCTTAACGAATCATTTAACGATTGAACCGGATGTATTAACGGTTCATTTCAATGATTATTATAGTGGTCGAAAGGCGGCAACAGATGATCAAAAGCCGAATCCGGTAACATTTTTAACAGTGACTGTTTCCGATGTTGATATCTATTTAACCACTAGTAAGTATGATAAAAAATCAAGTGAGGAATTATTAAAGGAAGCAGCTAGCTGGACAGCTCAGGCCTTATCAGAATTAGGAATTGGCTCAAAGACATCATCGGGGTACGGTTATTTTACCAGTATTGAAGACGTGACTGAAACCGAGTTTTTTCCTTTAGTTGAAACGCGTAAGCTGGAAAGAGAAAAAAAACAAAAATTGTTAGAGGTAGAACGAATACAAAAAGAGGAAGAGGAAAAACGTCGAAAAGAAGAGGAATCACGTCTAACTGAAATGTCAGCGGATGAAAGATTAGTTTTTCAGATTGAAAGGTTAACTGATAGCCCTGTTGATCAAGAAAAGAGTAAAACAGAACTGTACAACGAAGTAATAGCCCTACAAAATCATCGAGCTGCAGAAGCGTTAAAAGCATACTGGCAACAAACCGGTAATTGGAATGTAAAAAAACAAAAGAAAAAACAATATGACAAAGTCAAAGCTATTAAACAATTGCTTGGTGAGTAACGAAAAAATGTCGTCGACCTCCAATCGTGCAAAAAACCTAGGGGATCGACGACAATTTATTTTTAGAAAAAAAGAAGAGAAAATTGAAGAAATGAAAAGCACAGAAAAAAATTGATAAATTTTTACCTTACCGATAAAATGAAAATAACAGGGATTCTTTTATTATGAAAATATTATAGTATCAATGTTTTTTGGGGTTTTTATCTTAACTATGAGGAATTGAAACCTTCCTATTCTCTTTCGGAGTGTTTCTCATGGGGATTAGTTTTTATCTTAACTATGAGGAATTGAAACTCCAGTTCAATGTAACTATCCCAAATTTCAGAGCATGTTTTTATCTTAACTATGAGGAATTGAAACTTGAGTGTGGCTTTATGACCAACAAAGAAGAAGCTGGTTTTTATCTTAACTATGAGGAATTGAAACAAGACAGGCTGACTGTAATAATCGGATGAACTATAAGAAGTTTTTATCTTAACTATGAGGAATTGAAACGTTTTCTGTCTTCTCTTTCCTGTGATTGGATCCCTGTTTTTATCTTAACTATGAGGAATTGAAACCGCTAATGTCTTCGTGACCGAACGGCGAGTAAACGCGTTTTTATCTTAACTATGAGGAATTGAAACTTCGTGAAGTCGAACAGGCAAAACAACGCATTGAAGTTTTTATCTTAACTATGAGGAATTGAAACGTTTAAAACTTTAATTTTTTCAACAACTTTTCTTTCAAGTTTTTATCTTAACAACTATGAGGAATTGAAACAATACACCGCATTACAAATTGCGGCAGCGTTTGGAAGTTTTTATCTTAACTATGAGGAATTGAAACTCAAAGGAAGCTCGTAAAACAGGTGATGGGAAGAACCCGTTTTTATCTTAACTATGAGGAATTGAAACCTGTTTCCTCGATGATGTCCGATAATGAACACGCGGTTTTTATCTTAACTATGAGGAATTGAAACTACTCTCTATCCAGTCCCTAACATCAAAGTAAAGCGTTTTTATCTTAACTATGAGGAATTGAAACCTTCCTCCTCATACCATGCAGGACTGGATTTTTTCGGTTTTTATCTTAACTATGAGGAATTGAAACCTATGTTAACGGGGAATATCAAGACGGATTCACGTCGTTTTTATCTTAACTATGAGGAATTGAAACCGCGAACGTCGCCGACTTTCAAGCGCAAAATGTCCGTTTTTATCTTAACTATGAGGAATTGAAACCTCGAAGACGAAAACTAAACCGAAAGGAGGGCGACTGTTTTTATCTTAACTATGAGGAATTGAAACTCTCCTCCCTTGTCACAATCTCCACAAAGTTGACCAGTTTTTATCTTAACTATGAGGAATTGAAACTCGGTTTGGTCGTACTTCTCGAACTCGACATATTCGTTTTTATCTTAACTATGAGGAATTGAAACCCTTGTCGAAGTAAAGCGTTTCGGCGCGCTTCCACGTTTTTATCTTAACTATGAGGAATTGAAACTGCGGAAGGAAGTAAAAGCAAAACACCTTGAAATCGTTTTTATCTTAACTATGAGGAATTGAAACCATGTCACAGTTGGTTGTTTGAGGTTGCTAAAATGCGTTTTTATCTTAACTATGAGGAATTGAAACTCGCAAGGGTGATATTGTCCGTATCACGCATAAACCGTTTTTATCTTAACTATGAGGAATTGAAACCGAGATTGCTAAACAAAACGGACTTGATCGCAAAACTGTTTTTATCTTAACTATGAGGAATTGAAACGATATTGATGAAGCTGTTGCGATAGCCAAACAAGCATGTTTTTATCTTAACTATGAGGAATTGAAACCACCCCCTCGCAAATCGAACACGCGTTCTACTACCGTTTTTATCTTAAATATGAGGAATTGAAACTATATAGAGAGTATAACCTAAAACGAATTGAATCGCGTTTTTATCTTAACTATGAGGAATTGAAACCTGATGCCATCACTGGGAATTTAGATGTGCTTCTTCGTTTTTATCTTAACTATGAGGAATTGAAACAGTAAACGTTCTTTTTCTTCTTTGTTTAATTTACTTGTTTTTATCTTAACTATGAGGAATTGAAACAAAAGAAACACCGCCGAATCAAACACGAAACGTTGGTTGGTTTTTATCTTAACTATGAGGAATTGAAACCCATACTCAACACCCCTTTTTTTGTTCTGTTGAGTAGTTTTTATCTTAACTATGAGGAATTGAAACCATTGGGTGTCTCATTGGTTCCGCGCTTGATATACTGTTTTTATCTTAACTATGAGGAATTGAAACTCTGGTGTGATGTAGTCGTTTCGCAACTGATAGCGAATAGTTTTTATCTTAACTATGAGGAATTGAAACGGAATTGAAACAGAAAAGAGGTTGAAAAGAAAAAAGGGTTTTTATCTTAACTATGAGGAATTGAAACTTCTCACTGGTCGAACTGGTGGCGGGAAGACAACAAGTTTTTATCTTAACTATGAGGAATTGAAACCATCATTCGTTACCCATGTTTTCCCCGGAGCGTTTCGGTTTTTATCTTAACTATGAGGAATTGAAACTAGGATTGGTATTCTCGTTTTGCGATGCGTGCTCTTTGTTTTTATCTTAACTATGAGGAATTGAAACTTGAATATCATAGTGAATATTGCCCATGACGAAACAAGTTTTTATCTTAACTATGAGGAATTGAAACTGGAATGCTTTTGAATGAGTGGCGGAGACTGGCGAAGTTTTTATCTTAACTATGAGGAATTGAAACAATTCATACCCTCTTCGGATGTTATCTCGAATTGAAAAGTTTTTATCTTAACTATGAGGAATTGAAACCCAATAAATATGGTAATGCGAGTCTTACTAAAACTTTGGTTTTTATCTTAACTATGGGGGTAAAACATAACTCTTTGTATAAATGATTCTAAAAATGTTTAACGTTAAACCTTTTCTCCACACCAGCCCTGCCTGGTGTTTTTTTATTCTCCTACTTTAGTCTGACAACGGGTCGTACCTTGAACGAATAGGGGAAGGGAGTGTAATTTTGTATAATAATTGTAAGACTGTAAGGAAAAGAGGGACGGTATGCAACCTAAACAAAATCACCTCCGGATTTTGAAAGAAATTGCAGAGCTGGTAAATGAAGAGACGGCCATTGAGTCATTGCTTTCCGGTGTGTTGAAGAAGTTATTGCAGCTAACGGGTTTTTCGACCGGTTGGTTTTTCTTGATCGATGAAAAGGGACGACACCAATTAGCAGCGTATGAGAATTTACCACCCGCTCTTTCAGGAAACGGTTGTCAGTCGATGAAAAAAGGTGGTTGTTGGTGTGTTGACCGATTTCGGAATGGTCGTTTGAATAAAGCAACGAATATCATATCGTGTAAACGGATTGAAGATGTGCTCGAGGAAAAGCGCAAGGAAACGAACGGGATTTTGTATCATGCGACGGTGCCGCTTATTTCTGGAAAAGAGCGGTTCGGCTTACTCAATGTCGCCTCGCCCTATAAAAAAGAGTTTACAGACGACGAATTAGCTCTTTTAGAATCGGTCGCCTTTCAAATTGGCTCGGCGATTAAGCGCATTCGGTTAACGGAAAACGAAAAAGACGTCGCCCTCATGGAAGAGCGTAATCGTTTAGCGCGCGATTTACATGATTCCGTGAATCAACTGTTGTTTTCTTTGTCGCTAACGGCTCGAGGCGGGATGGAGCAAACCGATTCACCAGAATTAAAAGAAACATTTTCGACGATTCAACAGCTCGCGCAAGAAGCGTTAACGGAAATGCGCGCGCTTATTTGGCAGCTGCGTCCAAAAGGATTAGAGCACGGCTTAGTGCAAGCGATTCAAGCGTATGCGGATGTTCTTGGCTTATCGGTCCAAATGAACGTGAAAGGAGTCGTGAAACTACCGTCTAAAGTCGAGGAAGTGTTATGGCGTATTAGTCAAGAAGCGTTAAACAATTGTAAAAAGCATGCGGGAGTAAAAGACGTCACCATTCATTTGTATGCCGATCAAGACGAAGTATCGTTGACGATTGCCGATCAAGGCTCTGGTTTTTATTATTCACCTACATCGGACCTTCCATCGGTTGGCATTCAAAGTATGCGGGAACGTGCTGAATCGATTGGGGGCTCTTTTCAATTACAAACCAAACCAGGTCAGGGGACGAAAGTAAACGTAAAAATTAAATACTAGGAGGGGAACATAGATGGCCATTCGGGTATTGATTGCCGACGATCATCACGTGGTTCGACGAGGACTCGTCTTTTTTTTAAAAACACAAAAAGATATTGAGATTGTCGGGGAAGCGAAGAACGGGGAAGAAGCAGTGGAACTAGCGAAAAAGCTCCAGCCGGATATCGTGTTAATGGATTTAGTCATGCCGGTGATGGATGGAATCGAAGCCACACGAGAAATTAAAAAATCCGTCCCAAATGTAGAGATTTTAATGCTAACGAGTTTTTCCGACCAAGAGCATGTTATTCCAGCGATCGAAGCAGGAGCCGCTGGGTATCAGTTAAAAGACATTGAACCGGATGAACTGGTGGAAGCGATTCGTCGGACCGTTCGAGGAGAAAAAACGTTACATCCAAAAGCAACCACGCATTTGTTTCAACGGTTTACCCAAAAAGAAACGAAAGAAGATCCGTTTAGCGTGTTAACCAATCGGGAAAAAGAAGTTCTTCAAGAAATCGCGAAAGGGAAAAGCAATAAAGAAATCGCGGCCTCGCTTTTTATTACCGAAAAAACGGTCAAATCGCACGTATCACATATTTTAGCCAAATTAAACGTGGCCGACCGAACACAAGCGGCGTTATTTGCGGTCAAACATGGTCTAGTGAAGGATGAATAAATCCGACTTTTGACGGAAAGAGGGATTCAAAAAATCGACCGATTTGACGAGGCATTTTCCTTATTCATGCGGATGAGCTTATTGCATGGATTTGCGTACACTAATAGTACAGAAAGATTGGAAGGGAGTTATTCAACATGAAAATCGTCATTATAAACGGAAGTCCACGGAAAAATGGTCGAACTCGAAAAGCGGCAACTTATATAGCAAATCAATACAACATGACGCTTTTCGATTTAGCAACCCAACCTCTGCCTCTTTTTAACGGAGAAGAGGAGCAAAAGCATCATCCTCTTGTTCATAAGCTTCGAACATTAATGGAAGAGGCAGATGGTGTTCTATTAGCCTCACCCGAATACCATAGCGGCATGAGCGGTGCGTTAAAAAATGCGCTCGATTTTTTAAGTAGCGAGCAATTTGCACACAAACCGGTGGCCTTACTTGCTTGTGCTGGCGGTGGAAAAGGGGGCATCAACTGCTTAGCGAATATGCGCACCGTAGCTCGTGGTGTCTATGCCAATGTCATTCCTCGCCAACTCGTGTTAGATCCGGTCGATTTTGTAGGTGATACATTGACAGAAAGCGCTCAACAAAAAGTTCACGAATTAGTAGAAGAGCTTAAATTATACGCGGAAAAATCATAAGAAATACGTGTGGATTTTAAGAATAGTTTTTCAAGAAAGAGGTCTGTTGGTACGAAGTCAGTAAGTAAAATGTAGACTGGCATGTTAATTAGATAAACTGCAAGTGTAACTCGGCAAACGGCAAGTAAATTCAATGGAATGGAAAGTAAATCTCGTAAAACGGCAAGTAAATTCAATGAAATGGAAAGTAAAGTCACCTAGTAAATGAATGAATCTGCAAGTAAAATACCAAAATCAGTGAGCAATTTGCTGGAATTGGCGAGGAATGATTGAATTACGATAAAAAATCTTTATTGAAGAAACGTTAGTCATTTCTATCATGCACTTCCCATGTGGCCAATTAACCCCATTTTGTACCCCAGTTATCAACCAGCTCACATGTTTCAACGAAAGGGGAAAGAACATGAGCACATTAACTCGGGATAAACGGTTTCTTTTAATACTTTTCGCGAACGTTTTTTCATCCATTGGAACAGGAATTACGATGATTGCTGTGCCATGGTTGCTCGTGCAAGTGGATGGTGGAAAAGTGTTCGGGCAAATGGCGTTAACGATGACCATTATTCATTTTTTTCTTTCCCCATGGATTGGCCTAATGGTGGATCGTTTCTCTAGAAAAAAAATATTGCTTACCGGAGAAGCACTAGGATTTCTCGTTATCACGTTCTTTACCATTCAAGGGTTTATTTATGGGTACGAGACGATTCAACTATTGTTGATTTATGCGATAGGAACGCTTTATTACAATTTGTTTTATCCAACGATGTTTGCGTTTATCCAAGAGGTGTTTGATGAAGATGTTTACCATACGCTGAATGGAGCGATGGAAGTACAAGGTCAAGTTGCTTCGATGTTGGCAGGTGGAATTAGTAGTTTTTTACTGACAGTTGTTGATCTACAATGGATTTTACTTTTGGATGCGACTACATATTTACTCGCCTGTTTCCTTTTTTGGCTCATTCCTTATAAAAAAGGAGAGCGGGATGTTACCTCTCCATCCTTTTTCTCTAACATGCTGGAAGGGTTTCGTTATATGAAAAGACGACCGATGTTGTTTTTCCTTCTTCTCGGTTCGTTTATGCCGTTTATTGGTGTGATGATGACGAACTATTTGTTTCCAGTATACTTGTCGGAAGAATTACAAGTTAGTGGAACGGCGTATTCGTTGCAAACAACGGTATATGGCATTGGGGCAATTGTTGCCGGGCTAGCGATTCCAATCCTTGTTCGAAAATGGACTTCGATGAAAACGATCATGATGACCGTCACCTTGTATACGATTGGAATTACAAGCGTTCTTTTGTTTAAGCAACTGGCAATTTTTTATGTACTCGTATTTTTCATGGCGTTTGGAAATGCAGGTTCACGGGTGGCACGGAACACATTAGTCATGGAAATCGTCCCTAATCAAATTATAGGACGGGTGACGGCGTTATTTGGAGTCATTGGTCTAGGGATTCGAATCGTTTTGCTATCCACTTTTACGGCGCTCGTTTCCCACCAATTCGTGACCGTCAGCTTCTATATTTTATCCGTTATTCTTATTATTGCTACATTGGTCGTTTTTCTTTCAGCCCAACAATTGGTAAATCAATCATCCTTAAATAAAAACACGGCTATGTAACAAGCCGTGTTTTTTGATGGAAAGTTTCTTTTGTGTGTGATGGTTGCCTGTTTATGTCATCCACATAAATGTTTCTTCCAATTGCTGATTCGCTGCGGTTTCGTTGGCATGGTCAATATAACGTAACAATGCATATAATTTTCGTTCAATGACAGAATAATCATGTGAAAATTGGTAGGCACGCAAGAAATGTTCAATTTTTTTCGAAAGAAAGTCGTCTTTCGTTCGAACCATTAAGATGAGCAAGTTATCCCACTCTGAACGGTGGGTGTAATATAAAGCGCGATCGTAATCAACTTTGTTCAATGGTCATTCCTCCTTCGAAAGGAGTTAAGGATAGTGTATGAGAAAATCGAAGTTTGTTTCACTGAAAAAGTTGGTCATCCCGTCATAACGGCATTACCAATAAATGAATAGGGGATGGAAGTATGAAACATATTTTGTTTTGGATTGGCTGTTTTTTCTTTTTTACTCCCCTTGTACATGCGAATATACAAACAGATGTACCTTATTCATATTCACAGTTAGCAAATGATGTTCACCGATTTCAAAAACAATTTAATGAATCTGTTGTTGTGCAATCCATTGGAAAAAGTACGTTTGGACGAGACCTTTGGGCTTTTCGTTTAGGAAAAGGGAAGGATGTCATTTTAATCGTCGGTGCGCATCACGGACGCGAATGGCTATCCACAATGGTGATGATGAAAATGTTAGAAGAATATGCTCAAGCGTATCAACAGTCAACAGCCATAGGACCCTATCCATCGAGCTTACTAAATGAAGTATCCATTTGGTTTGTGCCGATGATCAATCCCGATGGTGTGTTGATTCAACAAAAAGGCCTTCATACCGTACCAAAGCGATGGAGAAACGCTGTCTGGATGATGAACGACTATTCGAACAACTTTCAACGATGGAAAGCAAATGGAATTGGTATTGACTTAAACCGGCAGTACGATGCAGGATGGAAGGAATTAGATACAGGTGTTCACTCTCCGTATTATCAATTTTATAAAGGACAGCGACCGTTTGAAGCGCGGGAAGTAAAAGCACTCGTTCGATCGATTCAGGGTTGGAAACCGTTGATTGCCATCAGCTACCATACATCCGGTCGTGAAATTTTTTGGTTCTACAATAATGGAAGATTTACACAAAGGGATCATCAATTAGCTATTAAGGTATTTCGTCTGACTCGGTACCCACTATCTACCCCCGATCCACATGCGATGGGGGCAGGGATGACCGATTGGTTTATTCAAACGTACCACAGACCGGCGATGACCATTGAATTAAGTCCGTATGTCGGGGAAACAAATCCACCGTTAACCATCTTTCCGGAAGAATACGAACGCAATCGACTCGTTGGGATGATGTTAGTTGCGGAAGCGAGAAAATTATTCCTACCGAATAAAGAACAGAACAATGAACAAAAATATAAATAATTCAATATTAATTGACAAGAACATATGTTCGATATTAAAATAAGGATAGAAAAAATTTCTATGGATGGAGAGGAGTTACCGTCATGAGAACCTTTTTGGCCGTTGTAGCTGGTTTAGTAGCTGGCGGAGTAGCCATTTTTTTTCTCGAAACGATTAGCCATATTTTTTATCCACCACCAGCGGACATAAACATCAATGATCCAGACGCACTTCGCGAATTCATTCAACAAGCACCTGTTGGAGCACTAGTACTAGTGGCTGTCGCCTGGGCAGTTGGCTCGTTTGTAGGTGGGTTGGTCACTCAACTCATTGCTAAACGTCATCAACGTCGCTTACCACTCGTCACGGGCGGAATCTTGATGGCCATGGGATTGTTGAATCTTATATTGTTACCGCATCCGATCTGGTTTTGGGTCGTCGGTCTAGCGGTTTATTTACCAATGGCGTATGTAGGGGGAAAAAGTGCTTTGGTTTTTAAACGGGAGTCGTAGGGAAAAGAATATAACTACAGAATTCAGTCGTTTACCTCCCAATTATGGCAACTTATTTTTATGTTTAAGTTTTAAAAAACATTGTTCTTTATTAGAACGTACCTTTAAAATAGACAGGTACGTGAAAGACTCTCGACATGTGTAAAATTGATCCAAATGACAAAGAACTAATCATTACATACATACAGTTTTTCTGTTAATTTCCGATTCGTCGTGAAAAAATCATAGAGGAGCTTCAATCTCGACCTAGATAAGAGCTTGGCATGTTGCCGGGCTTTTTTGCATGGTAAATGTAGAACAGAATAATGCTTTTCTGATGGCACAATATGTTGCACGTTATTAATGAACTTTCTATAAACCAAATAGACAAGATAACTAAAATCTAAGTGATTATGCCTACTTTTGTAACCAAGCGTCGCCAATCGAAACCTAAAAGAATAGAATGGAAAATCGAATAAAGAGCTATTTGAATTTTGGATTCGTGATTATTTGATTAGATGATGTTTTAGGTCATTTGGAAAAAGCTTTTGACACGAATAGCATTTGGTAATAAGGATACAAAAGAAATCAGTTGTCCTCTTTCTTCATACATTTGGGAGAATGATAAAAAAATTTAAAAATAAAGGAAGTGATTTTAATAAAAGCTTTCGTTTTTGATTGTGATGCAGGAAAACAAACAAATGCAATTGAACCTAATTTTAATCGTGTATCTGAGCTTTTTCATTTTTTAAATAAAGGTGTTTCTTATGAGTTATAAATGGTTGGAATGGGCAAAAAGGATTCAAGCATTATCTCAAGCAGGCTTAGCTTTTTCAAAAGACGTGTTCGACATCGAACGATTTCAAGAATTACGAAAGATAAGTGAAGAAATGATGCAAGAGTACACGGGATTAGAAATGCAAAAAATTAAGGATTTATTCACTAATGAATCAGGTTATCCAACACCTAAAATAGATGTTCGCGGAGTCGTATTTAAGGATAACAAAATCTTAATGGTAAAAGAAAAAATTGATAATCGATGGTCTTTACCAGGAGGTTTTTGCGACATAGGATTATCGCCAGCTGAAAATATAATTAAAGAAATAAAAGAAGAGTCTGGATACGATGTAGCTCCTAAAAAATTACTTGCTTTATTTGACATGAATAAACATCCTCACCCCCCTCAACCTTATCACTATTATAAATTGTTTATTCAATGTGAGATAATCGGTGGACAGGCAAGAAGCGGATTGGAAACAAAAGGGATCAGTTTTTATAGTGAAAATCAATTGCCATCACTTTCTTTGGGTAGAAATACAGAGTCTCAAATTAAAATGCTTTTTGAATTCCTACGAAATCCTAATAAGGAAGCAATCTTCGATTAACATTGATTGGACACCTATCCAGTGTTTATTGAGAAATGTTAGGACGGACGTGGATTGGACCAAAAAATAAAACCATAATGTAACTCACTTACTATTCTCATTTCATCAATTCCTCTTTTTTGTCATACATTGTGGTAAGACAAAAAAGGGGGAGAGGTCATGAGAGAAGAAGATCGAAAAGCCCTGGAACGAGCGATTTCGGAAATTACGGAAATCGCAAAAGGCTTTGGTCTAGATTTTTATCCGATGCGCTACGAAATTTGTCCAGCTGATATTATCTACACGTTCGGGGCTTACGGAATGCCAACGCGTTTTTCCCACTGGAGTTTTGGAAAGCAATTTTATAAGATGAAACTTCATTACGACTTAGGGTTAAGTAAAATTTACGAACTCGTGATTAACTCCGATCCGTGCTATGCCTTCTTATTAGATTCAAATTCGCTTATTCAAAATAAGCTCATTGTCGCCCACGTTTTAGCCCACTGTGATTTCTTTAAAAACAACGTTCGCTTCCAAAATACCAAGCGAGACATGGTCGAAAGTATGGCGGCTACTGCAGAACGCATTCGCAAGTATGAAATCCAATACGGTAAAAAAGAAGTCGAAAAGTTTATCGATGCGGTGTTAGCGATTGAGGAGCATATCGATCCATCGTTAATGCGTCCAAAACTTGCTTGGGATCTTACGGATGAAGAGTATGAAGACGAACCAACGCAGCAATCTACTCCATATGATGATTTATGGACCCTGGATGAAAAAGAGAAAAAACAAAAACCTGAACCGAGAAAGAAGAAAAAGAAGATTCCGCCACAACCAGAAAAAGATGTTGTCTTGTTTATTGAACAATATAGTCGTGAATTAAGCGACTGGCAGCGGGACATTATGACAATGATTCGTGAAGAAATGTTGTATTTCTGGCCACAACTCGAAACGAAGATCATGAATGAAGGCTGGGCTTCGTATTGGCACCAGCGCATCTTGCGTGAAATGGATTTAACAAGCGATGAAGCGATTGAGTTTGCGAAGTTAAATGCCGGAGTCGTGCAGCCGTCACGGACCAGCATCAATCCATACTACCTCGGATTAAAAATCTTCGAAGACATTGAAGAGCGCTATAACAACCCAACCGAAGAGATGAAAAAACGCGGCGTGCAGCCTAATTCGGGTCGGGAGAAAATTTTTGAAGTACGCGAAATCGAATCGGATATCTCGTTCTTACGGAACTACTTAACGAAAGAACTCGTTATGAGGGAAGATATGTACTTATTTCAAAAACAAGGGAAAGACTACCGAATCATCGACAAGGAATGGGAAAACGTTCGTGACCAACTCGTCAACATGCGCGTCAACGGGGGCTTTCCGTACATTACCGTCAACGACGGCGACTACATGCGCAACGGCGAGCTGTACTTAAAACATTGGTACGAAGGCATCGAACTTGATCTCAAATATTTAGAAAAAGTGTTACCGTACATTTACCAGCTCTGGGGACGTAACGTCCACCTCGAAACCGTCGTTGAAAACCGCAATATTCTCTTTACGTACGACGGTCGAAGCGTACAGCGAAAATATTTATAAGTCAGAAAAGAGAAAAGCCGCTGAAGGGTCAGCGGTTTTTTTATTGGTCTAGAATATCGGAATTGGCACATAAGGAGTTAGCGTTGGCTCATATTACGACAAGAGGATTTGTAACGCCTCTTGTTTTAAAGATACATAGAAAGTAATTTCTATATTGGGTTTTTATGGTAAAATAAACGTGCTCGCAAAATTGGATTTGAAGGAGTCTTAAAAAATGATGATAGATTATAAATTTCCTTTAATAATATTTGGGATTGTTTGGGGCATTTACAGAGCTATCAATATTATTTTAAAAATGAAATTTTCATTTAAAAGAGAACTAATAAAAGCTTTGTTTGCTTTTTCAGTCGTTGGAATTTATAGTGTTACGGTTTTTCCATTTCCTTTTTATACATACTTTGATAGCCATTTACCTTCACCTATCAATCTCATACCATTTGCAAGTATCTATGGTTCACTACATCATTTTTATTATATGGTTCCGATTAGAAATATTGGTGGAAACATTCTACTGTTTATTCCATTAGGATTCTCTCTCCCTTTTCGCTTTCAAATTCGAACCTTTTGGAAAGTGACACTCCTTGGATTGATTACTTCTTTTGTTGTTGAATGCTGTCAATTATTTATTCCGATGAGGTCGTTTGATGTGGATGACTTGATGTTAAATACGTTAGGGACAGGATTGGGTTTTTTACTATATAAATTGTTTGTGCAGTTTTTTTCCAAAAATCTTGAGGCGATGCAGCTAAAAGAAATAAGTAAAAATTGAGTTTTTTAAAATAAAAGCTATGTTATCTTTCATTGTTGATTTTTAGCAAGGTATTCACATGAAGCGAAAGGCGGCGACTCCAGCGGGATCAAGAAGCCGCAAGACCCTTACTTGAGCGTAGCGAGGGAAACGGCTTGCACCTTGCCCGCGGAAAACGTCAGCCTGTAGCGAAATGTATAAATATCAACAGATCGTTTAACAGACATTCATGCCAATTGCCATTGGAACATCGATGAATGAAATAACAGTCAAAGTTATCCACAGTTATTTTAAGGTAGAACCCAAATAAAAAGTCCTCAACACTTTTCAGGTGGGGCCTTACCTACTTTTAGTTCTTGTGTTAAAAGTTCCTCTGGTTCAACCCCCTATTATTTTTTAACAACGTATTTTTGTATAAGTAAAAAACTTATTGCCTTATATAAGTAAATCATTATATATTAATACATGGATATACTGGAGGTGCTCGTATGCAACATTCCACATTAAAAATCGAAAAAGTCGCGACGATCCTAAAATTATTAGGTGATAAAACCCGCCTAACAATGGTGAAACTGTTAGAAAAAAATGATTGTTGTGTCTGTGAGTTTGTGGAGATTTTTGAAATTAGTCAGCCAGCTATTAGTCAACATATTCGCAAATTAAAAGATGCTGGTATTGTGAAAGAAACGAGAAGAGGACAGTGGGTTTTTTACTCACTAATTAAAGATCATGATATGTATCCATTGATTCAACACATTCTACAGCATCTTCCAGAACAAGACGATAAGTTAAAAGAGTTGGAAGAGAAGGGGTTACGTATTTCTTGCTGTGAGTAGCCAAACATCAGGGGGAGCCAAAAATGAAAAAGAAGTTAATCAGTGAGTTTTTAGGCACGTACTTCCTCGTTTTTGCAGGGACGGGGGCTGTTGTTATTAATGAATTAACGAACAGCTTAACGCATGTGGGAATTGCGATTACGTTTGGGCTTGTGGTGATGGCGTTAATTTATACGTTTGGGCATATTTCGGGAGCTCATTTTAATCCTGCGGTGACCATAGGATTTTACATCAATGGAGATATCAGCATAAAGGACGGGATTTATTATATCATTAGTCAATTTCTTGCAGCTATCGCCGCCAGTGCCACTTTGTGCTATTTGTTTGGAAACGTGGCGTCTCTTGGGGCCACTTTACCAAGAGAGACATGGTCTCAATCGTTTGTGTTAGAATTCATTCTTACCTTTTTCTTAATGCTTGTTATTTTTGGATCGGCGGTGCATGGGAAAGCGGTGAAGTCCTTTGCTGGAATTGCGATTGGGGCAACGGTCGGGTTAGAGGCGATGTTTGGTGGCCCGATTTCGGGTGCTTCGATGAATCCTGCTAGATCGCTCGGTCCAGCAGTGGTATCCGGTACATTGGAACATTTATGGGTTTATCTTGTCGCAACGACATTAGGAGCCGTCATTGCGACAATCTTATATAAAACTTTACACGATTAAGAGAGGGATTTCATTATGGCGAAAAAAACAATCTATTTCTTATGCACAGGTAACTCTTGCCGCAGTCAAATGGCCGAAGGATGGGCGAAAAAATATTTAGGTGACGAGTGGAATGTATATAGTGCAGGTATTGAAGCGCATGGCTTAAATCCGAACGCAGTAAAAGCGATGCAAGAAGTGGGAATCGATATTTCAAATCAAACATCCGATGTAATTGACCCTGAAATTCTAAATCATGCTGATTTAGTTGTTACTCTTTGTGGCCATGCAGCAGACAACTGCCCAGTGACACCTCCTCATGTAAAAAGAGTACATTGGGGCTTCGATGACCCAGCAAAAGCAGAAGGAACAGAAGAAGAAAAATGGGCTGTCTTCCAACGTGTCCGCGATGAAATTGGTGAGCGAATTAAACGTTTTGCAGAAACTGGTGAATAATGAAAAAAGGAGGGCGAACTCCCCGTATTGGAGAGTTCGCCCTTTTCGGTTGTAAAAAAACAATCATCGTAGTTTGGAACATAGGAAAGCTTCTCTTAGTAAGTTCATTTAAGTTGCAGCTGGAGCGGTAAGCTGAAGCATCACTCCGAAGATTATTTGGTCGTACTCTATCAATTGAGCTAAGCCGGCATGTTGGTTTTATTTATGACTGTTGGATTATAGTGATCTGAAGGAAAGCTAGTTAGTATTTGGCTAAAAGTTTTTTGAAAAGGAGTGAAGTTACTTCGCCTTCTACTCTTTTTGTGTGCTTATCCCCCCATTATATGAGCTAAATAATAATAAAAACCCCAGACACCTAAAGAACTAAAACTACTTAATAGGACTGCAAGCGATAAAAATACGTTTGCATTGGATTCACTTTTATAACGATACATAAACGTAATTGATAGAATGATACCAGCAACGAAACAAATTGGCCATACTAGCTGTAAAGTACCAAAGGGAAATCCAGTATCTATTAGGTAACCTACTATAAAGACAAGATTGACCAATAATAATACAGGAAGAATTATTTTCTTCATTTCCACTTTCACCTTTTTCTTCGAAAATTAGGATAAAGAGAACTTTTTGTATAATTTTAACATAAGGCTATGTTATATGTCATTGTTGATTTTTAGCAAGTTATTCACACGGCGGAGACTCCAGCGGGAACAGCAAGAGTACGATAGGAAAACCAAAATTTCCGATTGCTTTAATGTAGCCATTTTTTATCTCTCCTTATCAGAATTTGGCACATCCAACTGTTTAACAATAGTTCTAAATTTCTAAAATAGATTAAGATAATTCAGAAAAAAATATTAAAATTGTTTGAAAAGCTGATAAAATATTGAATTGGAAAATATTTGTGGGAGTGAATACTTTTGCGAACTAACATGTATTTTGTTCGGCATGCCCATTCTACATATACACCTGATGAAGTTGGAAGACCCTTATCCGAACGAGGGTTGGTTGACGCGGAAAAAGTTACTGAATTACTAAAAAAAGAAGAAATTGATATGGTCATTTCAAGTCCGTATAAAAGAGCCATTCAGACAGTGGAGGGAATAGCTAAATTTTTAGGTAAAGAGGTTGTAATAGAGGATGGTTTTAAAGAACGAACATTGGCTGAGAAACCTGTTGAAGACTTTAATCAAGCTATTACGAAGGTATGGGAGGATGTACATTTTTCTTGGGAAGGAGGAGAATCTAATATCCTCGCTCAAGAAAGAGGGGTTAAAACGACCTTTCGGATATTGGAAAAGTATGAAGGGAAAAACATTGTCATAGGTACTCATGGCAACATCATGGTTTTAATCATGAATCATTTCGATCACCAATATGATTTTCATTTTTGGAAAAAACTTGATATGCCAGACATCTATAAATTAACTTTTGAGCAAAAGAAGCTGATAGATGTTCAAAGAATATGGGGGGAAAAATAGGGTAATTAGTACATTAAAGTATAATCAAATGAAAAGAAAAATTTTGTTGATTTAATAAAAAATGGATGGAATAAGATGATATGGATTAAAATTTATATAAAAAGGGGAAGATGTGATGTCAAGTAATGAGAAAGCGGTATCGACAGAATATTTAAAAGTAATAAAGTCACGGTTTATAAGTATGAAAGATACGGCAGAAAAGACATTCGAACAACTTGATGATCAAGATTTGTTTTGGTATCCAAATGAAAACTCCAACAGCATTGCAGTCATTGTTAAGCATATGAGCGGGAATATGATATCTCGGTGGACGGACATTTTACATTCAGATGGTGAAAAGCCATATAGAGATCGGGATGGCGAATTTGAACATACGATTTCGAGTCGAAAAGAGCTATACGAAGTTTGGAATAAAGGTTGGGATGTATTCTTTAAGGCAATTGATTCGCTTACAGAAGAACATCTCCTTCATGTCATTTACATTCGAAAAGAACCTCATACGGTAATTGAAGCCATTGAAAGGCAAATGTATCACTATTCCTACCATATTGGGCAAATCGTTTATATCGCCAAACTGCTAAAATCTGATCAATGGAGATGTTTAACCATTCCTCGAAACAAAAAGTCCACCTCTTAAATCTTATACCAATTTATTGCATTTTTATAGAAAACCTTCTTAGCCCCTTCGTCCCCAAGAACATCATATATAAGTTCCATATCTGATGTTTGAAATGGTCTTTTCGCCCTTGTTGAAGGTAAATCTGTCCCAAACATAAGGGCATCAGGATTAACAGAGAATATTTTACGAAGGGCTTCTTCTACGTTTAACTCCACTCGACCAAAACCCGTGGCTTTTACTCTGACCCCTTTTTCAACTAGAGCTAACAAAGTGTAAAATCCTTCTTTCGTTAACCCAAGATGATCAATGGAAACAGCCGGAAGGTTTTCAACTATCTTTGTGAAATGTACTAATGATGCAGAATCAATGTATAACTCGGAATGCCAGCCGACCAGTTCATACACTCTTCTGGCCATGTAGTCTAAACGGGAAAGATCTTTTAATACGCCACGTTTGACATTAAAACGGATCGCTCTTACACCGAGTTGATGAAGTCTCATTATTTCTTCATCCGATGTATCGTCAGGCAGTTGGGTGACACCGACAAAATGTTCCCCGAGTGTTTGAAGTGCATTGATTAAATAAGATTGATCAAATCCTTGAAACGAACCGGATACGATAGCCCCACCAATTACATTAAAATCTTTCACTCGATCTAAATAGTCTTCACAGGTAAAATCATCAGGCATAAAACCTTGATTCACTATTAACGGAAACCTCGAATCAATAATGTGGAAATGAGCATCAAAAATCTGAATGGTTCTCTCCCCCTTAAACCTTATTGCTATAATTTTACAGAATCAGTTGGGCAAGAAAAATAAGTGAATCGTTATAACAAACAATAACTACATCTTATTAATGAAAAAGTACCGCTATAGATAAAATTTCCCTTGTATTTTTCTGTATATCGTATTTAATTTCCCCTACTAATGAGGTAATATCTAAATACTGACATTTTCTCAACTGTATAGGTAAAAGCTTCATACAAAAGGAAGGGAACAACATTGAAACACATTCCAACGCTAATTCAAATTGATCAGATTACTAGAGAAGAAATGCCACATTATTACGATGTGGCCATTGTGATGAACAAACTAAAAGAAGCCCTTTTTACACATACAGGGGAACAGTTTTCCTTATTTTCTTATAGTGAAAATATGGATGAATTATTAGAAATGATTCAGGAAACGATATTGAATGATGCAAATGAAGCCACGTTGATCGGTTATATTTTTGATAGTTTGGAAAAAGGTAGAATAAAGTACAGTACGCTCCATGGCGATAAAAAGTTTATTGAAGAACCATTGCTAAATAATGCACTTTACTATTTTCCTAAGTTTGGAGTTGCCGTCGCGAAGCTCCCTATTTACCAAAGCCATGAAGATTATGAAGAGACGTTCCTTTTTGCAAAAGAGGGGAAAGCCATTATTTCTTTTCTTGACTATTTGTATGAAAAGCAACGAGAAAGTATGAAAGGGTATATTAATGTCATCGTTGCTACGGATGATGGTATTCAACGTAGTAAAGAAGAATTTACGTATCAAATCAAACGGGAGGATGTTTTACTAGAGGAACCTATTAAAAAAGAAATTTTCCGTTCTATTGATGAATTTTTCCTTAATGAAGGAGAATTTTTCAAAAAGTATAATTTACCTTATAAACGGGGGATTCTTTTATACGGGGCACCAGGAAACGGAAAAACTACCCTTGTAAAATCAATTGCAGGTAGTACCCCTGCACCGGTTGTGTATTGGCAAATTACGGAATTCACATACAGTTATACTATTAAAGAAGTGTTTTCGACTGTATCAAAATTAGCGCCTGTCATTCTCGTGATTGAAGACATTGACTCCATGCCAGAAGAATCACGTTCGGTTTTCTTAAATACGTTGGATGGTGCTTCGACGAAAGAAGGAATTTTCTTAATCGGTACAACGAATTATCCTGAAAAAATTGACCCGGCTTTAATCAATCGAGCAGGGCGATTTGACCGAGCCTACGAAATCAAACTGCCGAATCAAGAAACGCGTAGCCTTTATTTACGCAAAAAGAAAATTACAGAGTTTATTTCTGAAGCCGAGTTTAATTATTTAATCAAGCAAACAGAGGGGCTCTCGATTGCTCAATTAAACGAATTATATACGATGGTAGCCTTACAATGGCATTACGATAAGCAGGTTGATTTGCACTCTATTATTAAAGATCTGCAAACAAACAATAGACGGACGTGGCGACAAGAGTGGCTTGAAAATCCGGTTCATTCTTCCATTGGATTTGGTGACTAAAAATGGTCAAACATCCCCTAGAGGTTCATTGCTAGGGGATGTTACAAAAATATTAGGATCTTCTTTTTTGGTAGGCGATTAAAACAATTTCCTCTCCCGTTTCTTGTCTAAATTTTTCTTCTACATTTTTTAATTCGTTTACCGTTTTCTCATTTAATTTCGCCACAGGAAATCTATCTTTTTCCACAACCATCCCTCTTTTCGTTTTTCATCTATCTTGTCCGGTTTAGATGTGGACTATTCACACTTTGGAGGTCAAAAATGAGCCATTTAGAAAAATTACTCACTATTCAAGTTCAGCCAATGAAAAAAGACATGATTCCAACATCAGAAGATGAGGGGATTTTTGATTATTTCGGACGGACTATTCCTTTACAAGTGCCATCGATTTTTAATTCCACATGAAACGTTTCGTCAAAAATGTAATTGAAAAGATTGTCCAGTTTTTAATAACAACATACGGAGTGACCATTTTGAGTGACATGAAAAAAGTAAAATCAGCAAATGAACCGAGATTTTCAACTGTAGATTCTTTTTTGAGGTACATTCCGAACAACATTAACATTGAGAGATGGAACGAAGACGGATCTCCGGAGGAATGAAAAATCACAATGGGGGGAAAAATATGAAAAAAATCATGGTCGTTGGGGTATCGCCAGGCGTAGGGAAGACGACGTTTGCCAGGCGTTTAGGGGAAGCGCTTAACATACCGGTCTATCATTTAGACAAATACTACTGGAAGCCGGGATGGGTTGAGTCTCCATTAGAAGAATTTCGAGCAGCTCAACTAGAAATCGTCAAACAAGAAAAGTGGATCATTGAAGGAAATTATACCAATACATATGATGTTCGGGTTCCTCATGCAGATACGATTATTTATTTAGAGCTTTCATTAATACGATGCCTGTTTCGAGTTTTCAAACGAACGTATTCTAATCTTGGAAAAAACCGCAATGACTTAGGAGAAGGATGCCCTGAACGATTTAAATGGGAATTTTTTCACTATATCCTAACCACTCATCGTCGGCGCAAAAAAGCGATGCCGGAACGTCTACGGGAAATGCAGCTTACTGGAACACAGAAAACAATTGTGGTGTTGAAAAGTAAAAAGGACATAGAGACATATCTAAAGAAGATAAAAGAAAGTCGAATTCCCAATTAAGAACATATGCCGAAATCGTTTCCACATAGAGTGTACAACTATTCAGTGTGAAAAATTGTAGAATTCGAAGGAATGAATATATGAAAAAATAGTCCTTATTACTTATAAAATCGACAATTCTTAATATTGACGATTATTTTTCTGAATATTAAAATTTTATTAACAAATTATGTGAGCTATGCTTGTTTTTATTATGATGAAAGGACATCCCCGTTTTCTCATATAGAGAGGCGGGGTTTTTTCGTCATAAGGGAGGTTTTTATGAAAAAATCATTGAAATTAAGGAGTGTGTGGCTATTGATTTTTGGGCTGTTAAGGATAGGCCTTAATCAAGACAAACAAGTCGTTAATATTGCTAGTACAGAAAATGATGTGAATTTTACATCCGATGTCATTTATCAAATTGTGGTGGACCGTTTTTACGATGGGAATACAAGTAATAATCCAACTGAAAGCTTATATAGCAAAAATTGTACTAATTTACGAAAATATTGTGGTGGAGATTGGCAAGGGATTATTGACAAACTTAAGGACGGATATTTAACGGACATGGGAATCACTGCAATCTGGATTTCCCAGCCGGTTGAAAATGTTTACTCTATCATGAATGATGCTGCAGGTACCACCTCTTATCATGGCTATTGGGCACGTGATTTTAAAAAGACGAATCCATTCTTTGGGGATGTAGCGAAGTTCCGTGAATTAATTTCAACAGCTCATGCCCATGGTATAAAAGTAATCATTGATTTTGCACCCAATCATACATCGCCTGCTTCCGAGGATGACCCTTCGTATATGGAAAATGGTCGTTTATATGATAACGGTGTACTGATAGGAGGCTATACACACGATACTTCAGGATATTTCCATCATAACGGAGGCACTGACTTTTCGACAGGGGAGGATAGTATTTTTCGAAACTTATTTGACTTAGCCGATTTTAATCATCAACAACCAGTTATTGATCAATATTTTAAAGATGCAATCAAAATGTGGCTTGATTTAGGAATCGACGGCATTCGGATGGACGCGGTGAAACATATGCCATTTGGATGGCAAAAGTCATTCATGGATAAAATTTATGATCATCGACCCGTCTTTACATTTGGAGAATGGTTTTTATCAGAAAATGAAGTTGATCCAGCAATTCATATGTTTGCCAATGAATCTGGGATGAGTTTATTAGACTTTCGTTTTGGACAAAAATTACGTCAAGTGTTACGAGACAATACAGATAGTTGGTATGGATTTGATCAAATGATTCAAGATACTGCGAATGCATATGATGAAGTGATTGATCAAGTCACCTTTATCGATAACCACGACATGGACCGTTTTATGATCGAAGGCGGTGATTCGCGGACCGTCGATATGGCATTGGCCGTCCTTTTAACATCCCGAGGGATCCCAACGATTTATTACGGAACGGAACAATATCTAACGGGAAACGGTGACCCGAATAACCGAAAAATGATGACGTCATTTCATAAAAACACGAGAGCATACCAAATTATTCAGCGTCTAGCTCAATTACGAACGTCCAATCCAGCTTTAGCATATGGAGATACACAACAAAGATGGATGAATCATGATGTCTATATTTATGAACGTCAATTTGGTAACGACGTAGTCCTCGTAGCCATTAATCGTAGTTCCAATGAATCCTATCATATTACCGGATTATTTACGGATTTACCATCTGGAACGTATAGGGATGAGTTAGCCGGATTATTAAACGGAAACGCCATAACGGTAAACAGTGATAAATCCGTATCACCTTTTACGTTAAGTGCCGGAGAAGTCGGAGTATGGTCTTATTCTAAAAAGGAGACTTTACCTCATATTGGGCATGTGGGCCCGATGATGGGACAGGTCGGACATAGTGTAACCATTGATGGTGAAGGGTTTGGTGTATCACCAGGTGAAGTGTTATTCGGTTCCGCTTCGGCTACAATTGTTTCATGGACAGATCATCAAATTATTGCAAAGGTTCCAATAGTTACACCTGGTATTTACGATATAACAGTAAAAAATGCAAGCGGTACATCAAGTAATTCGTACGACAAATTTGAAGTATTAACGAACGATCAAGTGTCTGTTCGATTTGTTGTTCACAATGCGTATACCAATTGGGGAGAGAATGTGTATTTAGTCGGTAATGTACATGAACTAGGAAATTGGGACCCAAATAAAGCCATTGGTCCGTTATTTAACCAAGTGATTTATTCGTATCCTTCCTGGTATATCGATGTTAGCGTTCCAGAAGGAACTTCGCTTGAATTTAAATTTATTAAAAAGGATGCAAGCGGAAACGTCATTTGGGAAAGTGGTTCGAACCATACGTATACGACACCAGTTGGTACAACTGGAGAAGTTAGCGTGCAATGGAGATAAAAAAGGTGGGAAAACGCTTTTTGGTGTTTTCCTTTTTTATTGTTCCCAAGAAATGATAACGTAAAGATTTTGATTTTATCAAAAAAGGCAAGGATTTCTGGATTAAATATGAAAGTTTTTCTATTAAAAATGATTACTTGCCAAATGAGAACTTGCTGGAATGAATAAATTACTTGCCAGTATAAGAATTTTACTTGCCCAGAGAGTTTATTAGTTGAAATAGGTATTTATTTGCGGCTAGGTATTTTACTTGGCAAGCAGGATGAGTTCTAAACCATCGACAATATTTGTCGAGCTATTACAGCAAGTTCTAATAGATCAATCGTGCGGCAATAATCATCGAGGATGTCGCCGTCTAGTGGTTTTCCTTTTTTAAAAAACCGGAGAACGGACAAATCTTGAAACCAATCATTCGAATCTGGTTGTTCATGGTCGACGTTTTTCCATGCTGCTTGTAAGGTTGGACTATGAATGGGGAGAGCCTCTTTTTTTAATCGACAGTGGTCGATTCGTTTTTGATAACGGTCTTTTACAATGGTCATTTTTATGGGATGAAATATATCGTTCCAATAATCAGCACGGGAACCGGTGTGCGGATGGGAGGCAGCCCAGTTCAGTACTTTTTGCCGAAGACTTGGCTTGTGAAATAGAAGATGATATAAGGATTTTCCAAATTCAATTCGACGGGATAAGGAAGCGAAGTGCTGTACGGTGGCCCCAGCAAGATGAGGGCGCACGTTTTGATTGGTTTCTACAAATGGAAGGAGAATATGATTAAAAGGAAGTACATCGTATAGCTGAAATCCCCATGTATTCAATACCGAATTCTTGTATGTTTTGTGTTGAATGACTCTTGACTCGATGTAGTTCTGTTCATTAATGATGGTTGCAATGGCCAAAGTCTCTTGGTCCCTTTCTTCCCAAAAAAAGGACCACATGGCTTCCATGAACCGTGATACCCCAAAATACGGAAGTAAATCAAATAAGTTTTGGTTGTATTTTACGCTACATTCATAAAGCATTAACTGGGGAAAGGCATCCTGAAAAATCAGCCAGTTTCCTCGTTCAAGAAAAGCAAAAATGGATTCTTTTTCATCGTTGTCTAATAAGCTTTTTAGTAAGCCACCTTTTAAATCCGTCATGTTCCAACCGCCATTTCGAGAGACCATATGTGCAAGGAATGCCCAATGAATTTCAGGAAAACGTAAGTAAAATGACAAGTAGGCTGCTGTACGTTTGACGTTATTGACATTGTTTCGTGCTGTTTCTTCTTTGATGGTCTGGACAATCTGTTCTTCCCATGATTGAAGTGGGCGAAGGGGAGTTGGATGTTGAAGCCGCCTTTTTAATTCGGTTTTCCATTTCTTCAAAGTATCACCCCTTTATTTGTTACAAATAAGTTTAATAGTTTTAAAAAGGTGGCGTAATATATCGTATTAATTCGATCGTTCATACATGAAAAATTCTGTAGAAGGATGCAATGTTTGTTGATAATGACCTAGGTTTATAAGCGGAATGATCGTTTAAGGAAAATAATCAATGAGATAATGTGTAGTAAAAGTATAAAAAACATAAAGGAAATTCATCATTTTTGACTAATATTTTAAGAGACTATATCAGATTGTAACCGTTTACATAATATTCTCCAAGGAAATCTCCAAAAACAAGTTTGCTCCTGTTAGGACGTGGCCGCTAAAAAAGAAGGTATAAATTTTTTTCAAGAAAACCACCTCAATAAATGAATGATATTTTTACCATATCATTACATATAGTCATGGCAAATACGGAAATGCACCAATTTCGTTATTTATTTCCAATCATCCATTTTGTAATATGATAGAAAAACTAAAAAGTGGGGGACTCATAATGAAAATCGAATTTCTTGGTACAGGTGGAGCGACAACGATTCCACGGCCGTTATGTCAATGTCGAGTGTGCAAGGAATCAAGGGAAAAAGGGGTTCCATATAGTCGAATGGGACCGAGTTTGTTTGTACATGGACCGAATATGTTGTTTGACACACCGGAAGAAATCGTTTATCAAATAGAGCGATCGAGCATTTCAACGATTGAGGGAGTGATTTATTCCCACTGGCATCCGGATCATGTAATGGGACGGCGGGTACTGGAATCGCTAAACGCGGATTGGTGTGGGTGGCCGCCGAAGCCGTCACAAACAGATGTGTACGTTCCTGAAAAAGTCGCTGCCGATTTTCGAACGTGGCTGGGCACATGGGATCATCTGCAATATTTCAAGCAGCAACGCTTTATTCAATTATATGAACTGAAAGATGGCGAAAAGATCTATAAAAACGGAGTTCATATTCGTCCGTTTCGTTTAGCAGAAGATTATGTGTATGCCTTTGAATTGACGGAGGGAGACAAACGAGTGCTCATTGCAATGGACGAGCTAAACGGATGGATGCCGCCAAACGAGTTGCAAGAAGTGGATGTAGCTGTTTTACCAATCGGTCTTTTTGACGTGCATCCGCTGACAAATGAGCGATTGATTCCAGAAGACCATCCTGTTTTAAATATGGAATGTACGTTTGAAGAAACAGTAGCAATCATTGAACAACTTCGTCCAAAGAAAGTGGTATTAACGCATCATGAAGAAATGAACGGACTTAGCCACGATGAATTACAGACAGTAGCCAAACGGTTACAAAAAGATGATTTAGCCGTTGAAATCGCCTACGACACGATGATGGTCGAAGTGTAATTTAGTTAAAGGCTGACTCCACAAAAAAAAGTGAAGCCAGCCTTTCTTTATTAGTTCACTACTGTATGGATATCTTCTTTTACTGTTGTAGCCGCCATTTGCTTTCTGAACATCGTCGCAAAAAGCGGACCGGAGATGTTATGCCAGACGCTAAAAATCGCACTTGGAACGGCGGCCATTGGTGCGAAATGAGCAGCAGCTAAGGCAGCACCTAAACCAGAATTTTGCATGCCGACTTCAATGGAAATGGCTGCTTGTTTTGGGAGGCTTAATTTCAACCATTTGGCGAGCAACCAGCCAATGAGTAAGCCGAGCACGTTATGTAACATGACAATCGTAAAAATTAGGACACCGCTCGAAGCTAGTGCCTCCTTATTTACCGCGATAATCGCCCCGATAATCGCGACGATTGATATAACTGAAATCATCGGTAACACATCGATGCTTGCTTCGACATGTTTCGGAAATAATGAACGGACAATCAGTCCTAGTGCAATTGGTAAAATGACCATCTTCATAATCGACCACACGAGGGAAGTGGCTGAAATCGTTAACCATTCTTCCGCAAACAGCCATATGAGAAACGGTGTAACGAATGGGGCCAAAAGAGTAGAAACCGACGTAATAGTCACGGATAAAGCCGTATCTCCTTTAGCTAAATACGTTATAACATTGGAAGCCGTACCCCCAGGACAACATCCAACTAAAATTACTCCTAGTGCCACTTCAGGTGACACTGGAAATATGGTGACTAAGCCAACTGCCAATAATGGCATAATCAAAAATTGGGCCCCAACCCCAATGAACACTTCTTTCGGACGGGTAAATACCTCTTTAAAATCATCCCATTTTAACGTCAGTCCCATGCCAAACATGATGACCCCAAGCATCGGGACAATGTACGGGGCAATCCAAGTGAACCCTTTTGGAAACAGAAAGGCGATGACGGAAAATAAAAGGACCCAAAGGGCAAATGTTTGTCCAATCCATTGACTCCATTTTTTCACCATATGCGTTAACCTCCTTCTGAAACTTATGGATATAATATACAAAAATATTAAAATATTCAATATATTCTGTGTAAATAAAATCCTTCTTAAAAAAAAACTGCTTTTTTGTAACAGAATAAGCAGTCTTTTTTTGCTATCTTTTAGTGATTTTTCGTACGACAAAAAAGTAGAGATGCATATGTATTCTTAAAATCTAGTAAATAAGATTGAAGGGAAATATGAAGAAACGATGACGAAACGATGAAATAAAATGAACGAACGAGAAAATCATTGCAAATTCGAAGTAAAGCAATTAACGTTGAAAGTAAGAAGGTTGTTGTGGGGGGACAAATGTGAATATTTTAGTCATTGAAGACAATCCTAGCGTTTGTTCGATGCTGGAAATGTTTTTTCTAAAAGAAGGCTATCAAGGGACGTTTGTCCATAACGGGAAAGAAGGTTATGAAACATTTCTAAACGGTTCCTTTGATTTATTAATCATTGATTGGATGCTTCCGGAGATGGATGGTGTAACAATCTGTCGGAAAGTTCGTGAACAGAGCGACGTGCCGATTATCATGCTAACAGCGAAAGACAGTGATGCCGACCAAGTGCTAGGTTTAGAGATGGGAGCCGATGATTATGTCACTAAACCGTTTAGTCCGCTAACATTAATGGCGCGCATTAAAGCTGTTTCGCGACGGACGAATCGTGGTAATGAACAACAATCGGAACAACATTACATAGAAACGAAGCATTTTAGAGCATCAAAAGAAACTCGAGAAGTCTTTTTAAATAATGAACCGTTAAAGCAGCTAACACCAAAAGAATTTGATCTATTGTACTTTTTCTTACAACACCCACGTCAAGTATTTTCACGGGAGCAAATTTTAGAGCGCGTGTGGGGCTATCAATTTTACGGGGACGAGCGAACCGTGGATGTCCATGTGAAACGTTTGCGTAAAAAAATTGCTCGAGGGAATCAACCTTTTATTCATACGGTATGGGGTGTAGGGTATAAATTTGACGAAACGGTGGAACTCGATGAAAATTAAGTATTTATATCAGCTATTAGCCTCGCACATCGTCATTTTATTTATTGGACTCGTTATTGTGAGTGGTCTATTTATTAACTATATTGAAAAATATGTGTATGAACGAAAAGTGGTGGAGCTAATCACCTATGGGGAGTCCATTTTACAAGATATTTCTGAAAGACGGTTTGTGGAAAAATCGCTGATGCTTGCTCATTACAAAGAATTGTTAAGTGCGCAACGTATTCATTTTGTTCTGTTTAATCGTCAAGGCGAAGTCGTTTCATCGAGAAGCGAATTACCCGATGAAGTGAAATTACAGCCGGATGAATGGCAAAAGTTACAACGAGGGGAAACCATCATTGTAACCCGTGATTTAACTCGTTTTGATCAAGTCGTTTCCCTCGTTGTGTTACCGTATATGATTAACGGTCAATTAGCCGGTGGCGTTTTATTAACATCACCGATTAGCGGTGCAGAGCAAATGATTTCTCAAATCAATAAAAAGTTGTTTTTCATCATTGTCATTTCCCTTGCCGTGACGTTTATTTTAAGTTGGCTTCTTTCCAAATGGCATGTTTTTCGTATCGCTCGAATCAAAAAGGCGACGGAAAAAGTGGCACAAGGAGACTACTCGGTTCAGCTAGAGTTGAATTCAACTGATGAATTAGGCGAATTAGCGACCGCTTTTAATGAAATGGTCAAACAGCTAGAGGCATCACAACAGGAAATTGAAAGGCTCGAAAAAAGACGGCGTCAATTTATGGCTGATGTTTCGCACGAATTAAAAACGCCGTTAACGACCATTCGCGGCCTTATTGAGGGACTCCAATCGGGAATGATTCCACCTGAAGAGCAAGAACGTTGTATTCAACTGATGAACAAAGAAACAAGTCGCCTCATCCGACTGGTTAATGAAAACTTAGATTATGAAAAAATTCGTTCAAATCAAATTCAATTATATAAAACAGAGATTCCACTCATCGATGTTTTTGAAATTATTAAAGAACAACTGGTTTTATTTGCCGAGGAAAAAGGAAATACGATCACTATTGAAGTTCAACCAGATGTGCATGTGTTTGCGGACTACGATCGTATTGTGCAAATTATTATGAATATCACAAAAAACAGCATTCAGTTTACCGAAAACGGGCACATCATTCTACGTGGGATAAAACAAAATCATCATACGATCATCGAAATCGAGGATACGGGTATCGGCATGGATCCGCAAGAAGTGGAGCAAATTTGGGAGCGATTTTACAAAGCGGATTTATCGCGGACCAATCATCAATTCGGAGAGTTTGGATTAGGTCTGTCGATTGTCAAGCAGCTCGTGAAACTACATGAGGGAGAAATTGAAGTAGAAAGCGAAAAAGGGAAAGGGACATTATTTCGTATCCGTTTTCCGAGAAAGCCATAGGTGGGGTTTCAGCCTATGGTTTTCTTTATGTCTAGTTTTGTCAAAATTTGTCTTATTTTGTAGAATTATTCATTGACATTATTCTGAAATTTATAAATAATTAGACGTGTAAAGACAATTGTAAATAAGGGGTGTACAATAGTGGAGTTTATTCAAAACTTAATCGGTCAAGCAAACTCACTTTTATGGGGGTATATCCTCATCGGCTTACTTTTAGGACTTGGATTCTATTTCACTGTTAAATCTGGTTTCGTCCAAATTCGCCATTTAGTTGAAATGTTTCGTGTTATATGTGAGAAAAAATCACCACGTGAAAAAGGGGGCATTTCATCTTTACAAGCGTTCTTTATCGGTGCCGCTACACGTATCGGTACAGGTAACCTTGCAGGGGTAGCGATGGCGATTGCCTTAGGTGGACCTGGGGCGGTTTTCTGGATGTGGATTGTTGCAGTCTTAGGTGGAGCCAGTGCGTTTGTTGAAAGTACGCTTGCGCAAATATTTAAAGTGAAAGATAAAGACGGGTTCAAAGGTGGACCTGGTTATTACATGGAAAAGCTATTAGGAAAGCGCTGGTTAAGTACCATTTTTGCGGTAACCATTATTTTATCTTTCGGGACAACGTTTAACGCGGTACAAAGTAATACCATTGCAAGTGCATTAAATAACTCTTTTGGTCTTAATGAATTAGTTGTAGGTATTGTGTTAACCGTGTTAACTGGTGTAATTATCTTTGGTGGAGTGAAGCGTATCGCGCATTTCTCATCCATTATCGTACCAATTATGGCGACTTTCTATATCGCATTAGCATTAATCGTTACTGTGATGAACATTACTGAGCTTCCAGCGGTCATTGCTTTAATCGTGAAGAGTGCCTTTGGTTTAGAGCAAGTCATTGGCGGTGGATTTGGTGCAGCGATCATGATGGGAGTCAAACGTGGCTTATTTTCTAACGAAGCTGGGATGGGTTCTGCGCCAGTAGCTGCTGCAACGGCAAACGTTTCTCACCCAGTCAAACAAGGATTTATCCAAGCGTTAGGGGTATTTTTTGATACGTTGCTTGTATGTTCTGCAACGGCATTCATTATTTTACTATCCGGTGCTTATAAAGATGGAATTCAAGGTATTGAATTAACACAAGCATCCATGGCCGAGCATTTCGGTTCTTGGGCTAGCTTATTCCTAGCGTTAGCGATCTTAATGTTTGCCTTTAGCTCTATTATCGGTAGCTACTACTACGGTGAAGCAAACATAGAGTTCATTCATTCTTCTAAGACGGCACTATTCATCTATCGGGTGATTGCCTTAGGTATGATTATTTTCGGATCTGTCGCAAGCTTACAAATCGTTTGGGACTTAGCTGACTTAGCGATGGCGTTAATGGCCTTAACGAACTTAGTTGCGATCGGCATACTTGGTAAATTTGCGTTCAAAGCATTGCATAACTATATGGAACAACGGAAGCAAGGAAAAGATCCTATATTCTATGCGGACGACATCGAAGGCCTAAAAGGCGTGGAAGCTTGGCCGACAAGAGATGAAAAATATAAAGAAGCAGTGTAATCTTAGATTGACTAAAAAGGGTGGGGGAGTCCCACCCTTTTTTATTAAAACTGGTAAGGTTTTTGTCATCAGTGCTTTCTGTTGAATTAGTGAAAATATACACATTATCGTGTATAACCGCCTTTTGAGGTGCAAAAAAGACTCTATAGATACATAAACCAACATCAAGGTGCAAAATATTTTCAGATCCGTACATAAAAGTCTCAATTCGGTGCAAAAAAGTGTCGGTGTATAAATTATAGATTTTGGCGTAAATATGATGTACAGCAAGTTTAAGATGGCACATTTTTTGCTCTACGAGATGGTAATTTCAATCATTTATTCAAAAACGAATGCATTCATTATTTCTAATCATCTTTTGCTTGCAAATTTAGACATAATACCATCGAAAATGAAAAAAAAAAACAGGGGATTCCCTGCTTTTTTTATATTATAATACTTTCGATAAAAACGCCTTGGTCCGTTCGTGTTGTGGGTTGTCAAACAGCTCAGCTGGGGTCCCTTCTTCAATGATGTATCCACCGTCCATGAAAATAACCCGGTCGCCTACTTCGCGAGCAAATCCCATTTCGTGGGTGACGACAACCATGGTCATCCCTTCTTGGGCGAGCTGTTTCATGACGGCCAACACTTCTCCGACCATTTCTGGATCTAAAGCGGACGTTGGTTCGTCAAACAGCATGACTTTCGGTTCCATCGCTAATGCTCGAGCGATGGCAACACGTTGCGCTTGTCCACCTGATAAAGAATCTGGATAGACGTAAGCTTTTTCTTCTAATCCTACTTTTTTAAGCAGTTGTAATGCTTTTTCTTTCGCTTTTTCTTTCGACCATTTTCGAACTTTCATAGGTGCCAAGGTGATATTATCTAAAACGGTCATGTGCGGGAAAAGGTTAAACCGCTGAAAGACCATGCCGACTTCTTCGCGCACTTTATTGATGTTTGTATTTTTATCTTTTAAATGAAAACCGTCTATGACGATATCTCCATCTTGGAAGTCTTCTAAAAGATTTAAGCAACGCAGAAATGTCGATTTACCGGAACCAGATGGCCCGATTACAACGACGACTTCTTTTTCTTTTATATGAGCGTTGATGCCTTTTAACACTTCCAGGTCACCAAACGATTTTACTAGGTTCGATACTTGTATCATTGGTTTGAATACCTTCTTTCTACATAATGTAGCAATTTACTTAAGGATAAAGTAAGAATAAGATAAATAATCGCCACTGTTAAATAAGGTTCCCATACGCGATAATATTGCCCTTGGGCGGCACGACCCCAATACATTAATTCCGGGGCAGCAATAATCGAAACTAGGGAAGAATCTTTAATTAAAACAATAAATTCGTTACCAAACGGTGGAATCATCCGCTTCAGTGCTTGCGGTAAAATAATATAAATCATGGCTTGAACTTTCGTCATTCCAAGAGAGCGGGCCGCTTCCGTTTGGCCACGGTCAATTGACTGAATCCCTGCGCGAAAAATCTCCGCAATATACGCCGCAGCATTTAATGACAACGATACTATGGCCGATAAAATCGGTTTTGGATTTTCCATAAGCAACGGTAAAACCCCGAAATGGATAAGTAAAATTTGAACAAACAACGGGGTGCCTCGAAAAATATTAATATACCATTCAAACGGAAAACGAATAATTTTATAGGAAGACATTTTTCCAAGTCCAATTACTAGCCCTAAAATGGAACCAATCAAAATCGCTGCAATGGAAAGTCCAATCGTTAATAATACTCCTTTAAAAAAGAAGGGAGCGTATTCTTGCACAATGTCCCAACGAAAATCCATAATCCTCACCTTTCTAGAAAAATAGCGTAACTAACAACGAGTTACGCTATTTTTCCTACTCCTTATTGTTGTTCAAGTAAGACGTCTACGTTTGGTTCACTACCGAACCACTCTTTATAAATTTCAGCATATGTTCCGTTTTCAATAACCGTTTTAATACCAGCATCAAGTTTTTCTTTCAGCTCGCTGCCTTTCGGGAACATTAAGCCGTAAAACTCGGACTCGAAATTAGTTGGATCTTCAATACCGACTAAGTTTTTATCAGGGTTGTTCTTTAAGTATTCGTTCACCACTGTATTGTCTGTTACAACGGCATCGACGCCACCGTTTAACAATTCCATAATCGCGACGACGTTGTTTTCGAATTTCTTAATGTTTTCATTTTCTTCTCCTAATAATTTTTCAACGGCTGCTTGTCCAGTTGTCCCGTTTTGTACACCAACTTTTTTACCGATAAGGTCATTCGCGTTTTTAATATCGCTTCCTTCAGGCACTAGAATCATATGTGTAGATTGGAAATACGGAACTGAGAAATCATACGTTTGTTTTCGTTTGTCGTTAATTGTAATACCGGAAATCGCCATATCGACTTCTTTTCCTTGAACCGCAGCAAAGAGTGGATCCCAACCGATATTTTTCAAATCGTACTCTAAACCAGCTTCTGCCATAACCGCATCAAGGAAATCGATGTCAAATCCGACAATTTCCCCTTTCTCCATATATTCAAACGGTGCAAATGCTGCATCGGTTGCAACAACGACCTTTTGTACGTCACCGCCTGAGGCTTGATCACTAGAAGCTTGTCCGCATCCAATTAATGCAAACACCATCATCATAATGATTCCAAGTAAAACCCCTTTTTTCATTTAAAATAATCCCCCTTTGAACATATCTGAATAATTACTATAATCTGAATACGTTATTAATCATAACAAGAAAACAAATTATATACAATATAATTTATAAAAATAAGTTTCAAAAAATTTAGAACAATAACCATATATAGGAAAATCACATACTTATATTTTCACTAGTGGAATTAAAAGTATTTTTGTATACGAAATATATACAGTTGTGCGGCTCAGGTGGTATTTGTGAAAATAGTAAAATAACAATCTCACAATGGAGGTGAAAATAGAAGAAAGGGATTAAAAAAATATGCAATATTTAAATCCAATCATTTTTGTAAAATTGTCGTTTCTGAAGAACAAAATATATGATATAATCGCGATTGACAAAACCGAATATGGAGAGAATAGTAGGGGAGCCAGTGTTGCTGGCTGAGATTGCATCCGTAAGATGCTGACCCTTTGAACCTGATCTGGTTGATACCAGCGGAGGGAACATATTCTCAAACGAATAAACTTGTTTGAAATATGCGCCACTCGGTTCAACCGGTGGCGATTTTATTTTTACCATTTTTAGCTAACAACGTGTGAAAGCAGACTGAAAGGAGATTAAAACAATGAAAAAATGGTTAATGGCTGTACTTGCTACAGTAGGATTGGTAGGCTGTAATGGGGGCGAAGACACTCAACCTGTAGATGAAAACGCACAAGAGTTAAAAGAAGTTTCGGTAGTTCTTGATTGGACACCTAACACGAATCATACCGGATTATATGTAGCAAAAGAAAAAGGCTATTTTGAAGAAGAAGGATTAGATGTAGAAATTCTACTTCCAGGTGAAGCAGGGGCGGATCAGCTTGTTGCTTCAGGACAAGCCGAATTCGGTATTAGTTATCAAGAAAGCATTACCCAAGCACGAATTCAAGATGTACCGCTTGTATCGATTGCTGCTATTATTCAACATAATACATCCGGTTTTGCTTCTCCGGTAGAAAAAAATATTACTTCTCCGAAAGATTTTGAAGGAAAAACATATGGTGGTTGGGGCTCTCCAATCGAAGAAGCGGTCATTACTTCGTTAATGGAAGAAGAAAATGCGGATGTAAGTAAAGTGAACTTTGTCAATATCGGAGACTCTGATTTCTTTACCGCTGTCAAACGTGATATTGACTTTGCGTGGATTTACTATGGTTGGACAGGAATTGAGGCAAAGCTTCGAAATGAACCGATTAACATGGTTTACTTAACGGATTACTCGGAGAAGCTCGATTATTACACACCGGTTTTAGCGACAAGTGAACAAATGATTAAAGAGCAGCCGGATGTGGTAAAAGCATTTGTGAAAGCTGTTTCTAAAGGATATCAATTTGCGATTGAGCACCCAGAAGAAGCGGCAGACATCTTATTAGCGGAAGTACCTGATTTAGATGAACAATTAGTAAAGAAAAGTCAACAATGGTTAGCAGACAAGTACCAAGACGATGCACCACGATGGGGTGAACAAAAAGCAGAAGTTTGGAAAAATTACTCTGATTGGATGTATGAGCACGGGTTACTTGAAAAAGAGTTAGATGTAGACAAGGCTTTTACAAATGAGTTCTTACCTGAAGAATAAAAGGAGGGAATCCAAATGGCTGAAGCGCTAGTCAGTGTCCAAATATTGCCGAAAACAAAACAAGGGGAAGATGTCATTCCTTATGTTGATGCAGCCATTGACGTGATTGCCCAATCAGGTGTTAAGTATGAAGTTCATCCTCTTGAAACAACGATGGAAGGGGAATTGGATGAACTGTTACACATCATTTCATTAATGAATAAACGAATGATGGAGCTAGGCAGCACAAACGTAATTTCCCAAGTGAAAATTTTGTATCAACCAAGCGGTATTACAATGGCTGAGTTAACGGAGAAATACCGATGATGAGTCAAGGATGGAAAAAGGGATGGAGACCGATAGGGGTCCTCATCCTTTTCTTTGCGATTTGGGAAGCGGTCGGAAGATGGGGGAACATACCCGCTTGGTTACTGCCAACACCGTCACGTATTGTAAATGCAGCTATGGAAGTGAAAAGTACTTTTAGTGAACACTTACTGTCAACGTTGCAATTAACATTTACGGGCTTTCTTCTTGGGATTACGTTCGGACTTATGATCGCAATTATTTTACATTTACTTCCGGGTGTTCGTGAAGCGGTGTATCCATTACTTATATTGTCCCAAAACGTTCCAATCATTGTGCTTGCTCCACTGCTTGTCATCTGGTTTGGCTTTGGAATACTCCCGAAATTGATTGTCATTACTCTCGTTTGTTTTTTTCCAGTTGCGGTTGCCACGCTTGATGGGTTTCAACAAACAGCACCGGAACTGCGACATTTTATGGCGATGGCCGGAGCTTCGAAGTGGCAAACGTTTTGGAAGCTGGAATTTCCATATGCGCTTCCTTCGATTTTTTCAGGGTTAAAAATTTCAGCGACCTATAGTGTGATGGGTGCTGTTATTTCCGAATGGTTAGGGGCTAAAGCAGGAATCGGAGTATTTATGACGTTAGCTTCTTCCTCTTTCCGAACTGATCGGGTTTTTGTGGCGATTATGGCTATTATGCTGTTTAGTTTACTTTTTTTCTGGAGCATTGTGTTATTGGAGAAGCTCGTTGTGAGGTGGAAGGAGGATGAGGATGCTTAAAGTGGAAGGCGTTTCTAAATCGTTTGGCAATAAATTGGTTCTTGAAAACCTTCATTTAGAAGTAAACGAAGGAGAATTTGTCTCGATCCTCGGGCCATCGGGAAGCGGAAAAAGCACGTTATTGCATTTAATCGGAGGACTGTATACCCCAGACCAAGGCACGATTCGGCTTCAAGGAGAAGTCGTGAACGGAAAAAGCGGAAAAGTGAGTTATATGCCACAGCAACCTTCATTATTCCCTTGGCGGACCGTGCTCCAAAACGTTATGTTAGCACAAGAAATTATCGGAAGGCCGAACCGAAAGATAGCCCAACAAATGTTAGAAAAAGCTGGCTTAGGAGATGTCAT
This sequence comes from Aeribacillus pallidus, assembly GCF_050478865.1. Lineage (NCBI taxonomy): Bacteria > Bacillati > Bacillota > Bacilli > Caryophanales > Bacillaceae > Aeribacillus > Aeribacillus pallidus. Next base: position 83,498 of record NZ_JBCNBW010000064.1, read on the forward strand.
CCATAACTATCCTCACCAACTATCAGGAGGTATGAAACAGCGAGTAGCGTTTATCCGTGCGCTTTTAAGTCCACATCCGTTTATTTGCTTGGACGAACCTTTTTCGGCATTGGATGAATTTACGCGTTATGAGATGCAAATGTGGCTGCGAGAGATTTTAAAAGAACATCAACGGACGATTTTATTAATTACCCATAACATCGATGAAGCGATCTTATTATCAGATCGGTTGTATATTTTTACGAATCGCCCGGCGACGGTGAAAAAAGAAATACACGTACCGTTTCCGCAACCGCGGGAGCAAGAATTAATGTTAACCGAACCGTTTATGGAAGTGAAAAAAGAAGTGTACGAACAATTACGTACGGAATTAAAGACGGGTGATTCTGTTGAAACTTCTTATTGATGCGCACATCCATCTTGATCTATATGAAGTGGAGAAGCAAAAAGCACTGCTTCAAACCGCTCCAAGTGAAGGGATTGAAGCGCTGATTGCCGTTTCGTTTCACCAAGATTCAGCCAAGCGTGTTCTAGACCTTCACCAATCGTTTCCGTCCATTGTTTATCCAGCATTTGGCTGGCATCCAGAGCAGCCATTCATCCACGAAGCAGAGCTACAGTCGTTTATCGATTGGGTAAATCAACATTCTTCTCAAATGGTTGCGATTGGTGAAGTCGGGTTACCATATTATTTACGTCGAAAACATCCGTCCATTCCGTTAGAGCCGTATGTGGAGGTATTAACCGAGTGGATCAAGGTCGCCAAAACATGGGACCTCCCGATTTGTTTACATGCGGTGTATGAAGACGCACCACTCGTTTGCGATTTGTTAGAAGCCCATTCCATTACAAAAGCTCATTTTCATTGGTTTAAAGGGGACCCGCTGACCGTCGAACGGTTAAAGCAAAACGGTTATTACATGTCGGTTACTCCTGATATCGTGTACGAAGAAGAAATCCAACAACTTGTATCGATATATCCAATGAACCTTCTTATGGTGGAAACGGACGGCCCATGGCCATTTGAAGGACCGTTCCAGGGGAAAATGACCCACCCACGGATGATAAGAGAATCGGTGAACATCATCAGTCAAATCAAGCGAATACCTCTTGAAGATGTGTATAAACAGTTGTATCATAACACGAAAGCTTTTTTTCACATATAGAAAACGGTAATTCCTAATAATTTTTCCACTCCTATCTGTTAAGGATAGGAGTTTTTTTGTTCCCATTCATAATTTTGGTCGATTCGAGAAAAACTGAAAAAAAAGAGAAGGATTGATGAAATTGAATTGGAATAGTTATGAAACTTCGAATTACCAAGCTGGGGATATCGTTTATGTAGTGTATCGAAACCCACATACTCCTAATGTGGGAAATATTCAACCGGCGGCTGTGGTGGCCAATCCGGAAGCACCTGATAAGCTCGCTTTGTTTTTATACGATACGTATTACCCAATTACCGATGATATTGCGATATTCCGTACCGAAGAGGAAGCGGAACAGGCATACCATTACTATTTTGGAATTGATTAGAGGTGAGTTAATGATTAAGCCATTCATGCCACAGCTCGTGTATTTTGAACCAAAAGCGTTAGATTATCCATTGGGGAAAAGGCTCAAAGAAAAATTCGAAAAATTAGGAGTAGAAATTCGTTATACGACCTCGCACAATCAAGTGCGTAATTTACCAGGTGAAAATGACTTCCAAAAGTACCGTGTCGCTAAATCGACGCTCGTTGTAGGCATTCGAAAGACGTTAACATTTGATTCTTCGAAGCCGTCAGCAGAATATGCGATTCCGTTGGCAACCGGCTGTATGGGACATTGTCACTACTGTTATTTACAAACAACGATGGGAAGTAAACCGTATATTCGAACATATGTGAATGTCGATGAAATATTAGAACAAGCGGAAAAATACATACAAGAGAGAGCCCCGAAAATTACTCGATTTGAAGCGTCTTGTACGTCTGATATTGTCGGAATTGACCATTTGACTCATTCATTAAAACAAGCGATTGAATATTTTGGTCAATCCGAGTATGGCAAGTTGCGATTTGTTACAAAATTTCACCATGTCGATCATTTATTAGATGCGAACCATCAAGGGAACACGCGATTCCGTTTTAGCGTCAACGCTGATTATGTGATTAAAAATTTTGAACCAGGTACATCTCCGCTACCGAAACGTATCGAAGCGGCTCGAAAAGTAGCGGATGCAGACTATCCGTTAGGGTTTATCGTCGCCCCGATCTATTTGCATGAAGGGTGGAAAGAAGGGTATCGGAAACTGTTTGAACAACTTGAGGGGGAACTACCAATGCATGCCAAAAAAGGGTTAACGTTTGAATTAATTCAACATCGATTTACGAAACCAGCGAAACGGGTGATTCAAAAAAATTATCCAATGACGAAGCTGGAACTAGAAGAAACGAAACGTCGATACAAGTGGGGACGCTACGGAATCGGGAAATACGTGTATCAACAAAAGGAAGAAGAAGAAATTAAAACCACCTTGTCCTCGTACATCGAGCGATTGTTTCCACAAGCAACCATTGAATATTTTACTTAATCTCTCCAAAAAAAGGGGAGATTTTTTTGGAGATAAGAGGTTTGTTCTTTACATTTATTGAAATGAATTATTATTTCTGCTTTTATTTAAGAAGATGTCTAAAATCACATTGCAATTCGTCATCAGTTTCTTTTAAGATTAATAGAAAAGAGAAAGGTGGGAGGATATCAATGAAACTAACGACGAAGATCTTTATTGGTATATTTTTGGGGATTATCGCCGGCGGAATGATTAATACGTTTGCGCCGAATCTTTTTCCAACGTTTGATACATATCTTTTTCAACCTCTTGGAAAGCTGTTCTTAAATTTAATTAAAATGCTTGTTGTTCCAATTGTGTTATTTTCCATCATTTTAGGTACAAGTAGTTTAGGAGATCCGAAAAAATTAGGGAGAATTGGCGTAAAAACGATTGGATATTTTTTAGTTACCACGATGATTGCCATTGTCATCGGACTTTCTATGGCCCTGCTTATCAAACCTGGTCTTGCCGGTGAATTTGAAACAACGGATGTTGAATTTGAAGCAAAAGAAGCTCCACCTATCTCAGAAACATTCCTAAATATGATTCCGACGAATCCAATTCAAGCGCTCGCTGAAGGAAACATGCTACAAATTATTTTGTTGGCGATTTTTATAGGGATGGCGATTACGGTTTTAGGTGAGAAAGCTAACACGTTCCGAAAATTTGTAGAAGAAGGTAATGACATCATGATGTATTTAGTGTCATTCATCATGAAGCTTGCGCCATATGGAGCGTTTGGATTAATTGCGTCTGCTATTGGAAGTCAAGGATGGGATGCCATTCAAGCGATGGGGCTCTATTTACTCGTTGTATTAATTTCCTTAGTTTTGCACGCGTTCATTACGTACGGTTCAAGTATTTTCTTCATTGCTAAAAAAAGTCCTCTCTGGTTCTTTAAAACGTTTGCTCCAGCCATGAGCGTTGCTTTAAGTACATCAAGCAGTAGTGCCACTTTACCGATTTCTATGGAAACGGCGCAACGAAAATTAAAAGTACCAGAGCCGATTAGTAGTTTCGTCCAACCGTTAGGGGCTACAATCAATATGGACGGAACCGCGATTATGCAAGGGGTAGCTACCGTATTTATCGCTCAAGTATACGGTGTTGATTTATCACTTTCCGAGTTAGTGACGATCGTATTAACAGCTGTATTAGCAAGTATTGGTACCGCTGGTGTTCCTGGGGTTGGATTAATTCTTCTTGCTATGGTATTAACGAGTGTCCAATTACCGGTAGAAGGAATTGCTTTAGTGTTAGGTATTGACCGTCTGGTGGATATGGCGCGTACGGCGGTGAACATTACAGGAGATGCCGCTTGTGCTCTCGTTGTGGCGGAAACGGAAAAAAGAAGAACGATTAAAGAACAGCGAGGAGAATAGGTTTATAGTGGAAACGAGGGAGCAAGATGAATCTTGGACTAGGTGAAATTGCTGTTATCATTCTTGTTGGACTGTTGATTTTCGGCCCAAATCAATTACCGAAAATCGGTAAAACAGCAGGGAAAACAATGTATCAGTTTAAAAAAGGTTGGAAAGAGATGATGGATGACGAAGAGAATAAATGAGGATTGCTTATACATTAGGCAAGCTTTTTTCACGGATGTTGTATACAGTAGCCATGGCGCTTTTGCGTCATGGCTATTATTTATGAAGAGGTAGCTTAATAGTAAACGTCGTTAAATCATCGTTAGATTCACACAATAGTTCACCTTGATGATTGTTGATAATTTGTTTACATACGTATAGTCCAAGCCCTGTTCCTCTTTTTTTCGTTGTGACAAATGGTTCAAATATGTTTTCCTTGATATGATCAGGAATTTTTGGGCCATTATTTTGAGTATGAATGATAACTTTATTATCGAGTTCTGTGGCTAGAATGAAAATTTTCGGGTCATCTCGATAATCTTGAAGGACGTCAATTGCATTAAAGATAATGTTAATTAACACTTGGCGAATTTCTTCTTTAGAACCAAAAATTCGAAGATGTGGGTCGATATTTTTAATAATTTGGACATTTACGTCAAGAATGCTTGGATATAGGAAGTTCAACACTTCTTCGATTAAGTCAGCGACTAAGATTTCCGTTTTGTCTTTATTCGATGTCTCTTTCTTAGAGAGAAGTAAAAATTGGGTAATTCGGAAATTCAGTTGTTCTAATTCAGAACGAATAATATTTAAATAAGGTAGCGTTGGATATTCTGCATGTAATAATTGGATGAACCCCTGTATGGATGTTAATGGGTTTCGGAATTCGTGTACAAAACTTGAAGTCATTTGTCCTAAAATCGACAACCGCTCTTGATGATTTGAACTTGGATATTTAAGATTCGACTCATTGATTTCGTAACTTAAGGTTGTATAGTAGGAAATGGTATGGAATAAGAAAAGGTCAAACAAGCGGTTAATTAAATGAATCGCCTGTTGTAAGTTTTTTTTCTCTTCAATAGTTTGAAAAATATCGTCTATAATGACAGTTCGACCAATATTGACGTTGTACACGAAGTCTTGAATATTTAAATTCGAAAATAGACGTTCATCAATAACCGATTTGGCAAATTGGTGAATGTATTTATCAATTTGTTTATCATCAATCGAGGAGAAAAACGGTAATGAATTAAACAAAAGTTCGCCACACTTTATAATTATTTTTTTACTTTCTTTATTCTGAGAGGATATTTTTTTCTCCCAAACGTTCAGTAACTGTTGTTTATGGTCCTTGATGGAATGGGCCCATTCTTTTTTTTGAGAAATTTCCATATTTTCACCTCGATTTTTATTATAGTAAAAATATGAATAAATTTCCATTCATCTCACGAAAATTCAGAAATGAATGATTTCTCTGATTATAATTTTAAATATATGTACAACCCGTTACTTTTATTCGACAAAATTATTAAATTTCCTTTTTAACTATTAAAATTTTCTCTAACCTTCTCACCTTTCGGCACAGTCATGAGCAAGATTATTGGAAAATAAAAGAAAATTGTGTAAAATTACACTATACTATGAATGAAGGATGAGATATATGACAAGGGATGAAATTATTTTACTTATTTCAGAGAAGTTAAAGCTTATACGTACGGAAGCGAACTATACACAAGATAAAATGGCTGAAATTATTGGAATCTCTAAAAAAACACTCGTTCAAATTGAAAAAGGTCGTATTGAAGCAAGTTGGACAGTCGTCATTGCCGTTTGTGCAATCTTCAGAGAAAGCACGATAGTGCAAAACACGTTGGGGGGCGATCCGTTAGAAGTAATTGAAACCGTCGTCCGTGAAGGAATTGATTATCGGAAGGAAAAAACACTTGGTGGTAAAGTGTGGTGGCGAGAAATTGAACGGAAGAATGGGTATGTTCTTCAGCAAAACGTCATCAGCCAACATTACCGTATTTTAGATGATGAAAACTATCGAATTTATAGTAGTTTTTCAAAAGAGGGAGCTTTTAAACGATTGGATGAACTCGTTCTCGATGAACGGAAGGAATAAGATAAAAAGGGGTGTGGGAACGATTGACGCCAACACGTATTTTATTCGGCTTGTATCCGTTATGTTTTGTAGGGCTCTCTATTTTATTAAAGTGTTGTTTCAAGCAGTGGACTTGGGCGAATAAATTCATCCTTTTTCTCGTCTATGTTTTATCAAATATAGCCATCTTTTTTTATATTAAAGGTGGCCTTATTCCGATTGGAACGATGGAACGTGCCCTTGGAATAAGTGTGTTTTCAGGTTTGCAATTCAAACAATGGATACGTCTCATCCTCATTCCAAACACATTTACCATCATTTATGTCCTACTCGTCTTCCTTATTTTATATGTACCAAATTGGTTAAAAAGTTGGCTTGCAAAACGAAACATCATGGTCGTTCATTCAGTTTGGGGAAGAGGAAAAAAGTATTAAATTTCCTCTGAAAAACAGTATGACTATTAATTACATGGATTCAGTTAATTCATCCTGTTATGACTCTTTAAAACTATTAAAGATGGATGAAAAAACGTTACAAATCGTTTACATGTATATGAAACATTGGTCTATCAATTGCAAGAAAACGAAATTCGTATTAAAAAAGTAATCGAATCATTCGATTACTTTTTTCTATTTGATAGGCTAAATGAAACAATATCTTGTATCATTCGTCTATTAACTATAAAATTGATTTTATATTTCTAAAAGGAAGGGAATCCGATGAAGCTAGTAAAACAATGGATTCAGCATATACGAACATTTTGGAAGAATGCTTACGTAAATAAAATCTTTGTTTTACTTGTATTAACATCGATTTTGTCCGTTTTATTGTTCTTTTATATAGAAGCGAAATCAGCGAATGTGGATGCCTTGAAAAAAGGATTGGCCCAAGCTACGGTGATTTATGACCGAAATGGAGAGCCGGCGAGTAAAATTACGGCAAATAAAGTGGAACCTGTATCTATTGAGAACATTCCAACCTATGTTCAAGATGCGGTGATTGCAATTGAAGATCGACGGTTCTATGAACATAATGGGATTGATATAAAAGGAATCGTCCGAGCGTTTTGGACAAATATTGTTCATAGGGACATTGTCCAAGGTGGAAGTACGATCACTCAACAATTAACGAAAAATGCGTTCCTTAGCTCTGAAAAAACATTTGAAAGAAAACTAGAGGAATTGTTTTTAGCCCGTGAGATTGAAAAACATTACTCTAAAAAAGAAATTTTAGAAATGTACTTAAATCACATCTATTTTGGTAGTGGAGCCTGGGGAATACAAAATGCGGCGTATATTTATTTCGGTAAAGATTTGAAGGATGTTACTTTAAGTGAAGCTGCGTTGTTAGCAGGAATCATTAAAGCGCCATCTGCTTTAAACCCATTCAAACATTTCGAAAAGGCCATCGAGCGCCGGAATGTTGTGTTAAAAACAATGTATGAACTCCAAATGATTACAAAAGAAGAGTATGAGACAGCAACTAGTGAAGAAATTGTTCTGAAAGAAAACAGCGGTGACCCGTTAAAAGGAAATTATCCATATTATGTGGATGCAGTCATTAATGAAGCGATTAATAAATACGGTTTAACTCAAGAAGAGTTATTAACAAAAGGATATAAAATATACACGGCCCTGGACCAAAACATGCAAAAAGGGTTAGAAAACGTCTTTGAAAATGATGCCAATTTCCCACAGGGGACGGATGAGCAAATCGTCCAAAGTGGAGCGATTTTAGTAGACCCGCATACAGGTGGCGTACTGGCGACGGTTGGAGGGCGGGGCGATCATGTGTTTCGTGGCTACCATCGAGCGACACAGTTAAAAGCGCAGCCTGGTTCCACGTTTAAGCCGATTGTCGTCTATACGCCTGCACTTGTTGAAGGGTATCAAGTGACGAGTATGTTAAAAGATGAACCGATGTCCTTTGGAGACTATACACCTACGAATTACAATGGCAGATACGAAGGGGAAGTCCCCATGTATCTTGCCGTAGAAAAGTCGATTAATATTCCAGCAGTTTGGTTATTAAATAAAATCGGTATTGATCAAGGTTTGGACTATGCAGAAGCATTCGGTTTTCAAATTTCCAAAGAAGACCGAAACTTAGGAATCGCGCTTGGTGGATTACATCGAGGGGTTTCCCCGCAAGATTTAGCTGAAGCGTATGCCGTATTTGCGAATGGTGGAAAACGATATGACAGTCATTTCATTACGAAAATTGTTGCACCAGATGGTACGATCGTTGGAGAATGGAATGAAAAAGCCACACAAGTCGTAGAAAAAGAAATTGCTGACGAAATGACAAAAATGCTCTTAAATGTGGTAGAAACTGGGACAGGTAAAGGGATTCATGTGGATGGTTATACGATTGCTGGAAAGTCTGGTTCCACTCAAGTTCCATTTGCCGAGGTAGATGGAACGAAAGACCAATGGTTTGTCGGCTATACTCCTCATCTAGTTGGGGCCGTTTGGTTAGGCTACGACCGAACGGATGAAAAACATTATCTAAAAGGATTAAGTTCGGAAACCGTAGTCCCATTATTTGATCAAATTATGGAAGCTACGGTCATCTATACGCCGAATGATCCGTTTGATGTTCACTCGGTAAATACTTATTTACAAAAAGAGAAAAAAGAAAAAAATCAGTGGGAGAAATGGATAGAAAAGCAACAAAAGAAATGGAAGAAAAAATTCGAAAAAGAAAAGGACAAGTGGAAAAAGTATTTTGGAGACGATGATGATTAGAGTAAGCCGATTCGATGGGGAACTCGAATTCGAGTTTCCCCCTTTTTTGTTCTTTTTAGAATCGCGTCTGAATTTCATTTCGATAAACCATAAGAATAATAATTAAGTTCATCCTGTTCATCACCCTGATGGCACTGCAAATCTTTTGTAGAGAACGAAAAATAATAAACAATAATAATTGACAGAAATTTTATTCTTGTGGTAAAATTTATGCATCTTAACAGCAAAGGAGGAATTGTGATGAAAAAGCGACGAATCGTTACTCAGCTTCAACTGAATATCACAATACCTGTACCTTTGCTTGGAAAGTATTTTGAATATTAAAATGAAAAATTCTAAGAGAGATAGGTACAGGTTTCTTTGCCTGTGCCTTTTTTGTTTATATTGTGTTTGAAAGCATACTGCAAAAAAGGGCGGTATGCTTTTTGTATTTGTAAATCTTCCATTTTATGAACGAAAGGAAGCCTCCCGATGAAAAATGATTTAACAAAAAGAAAGGTGGTTATTAAACATGATTCAATTCACATTTATAGCAATGAGCGTTTGGGAGATTAATTCGGGCTAGAAAATGTTATCGAGATGATTGGAGGAATTTTGGATGTTTCAAGTGTTAGTCCAGTTGCGTTGGTTTTTTCGTGAACATTGGAAACGATATACAATTGCCATTGGGTTATTAATGTGTGCTAGTGTGTTAGAGGTGTTCCCGCCGAAAATTGTTGGGATGGCTATTGATGAGATCTTTGGGCAAACGTTAACGGTGGAGAAACTATTATCTTATATATTTTATCTTCTTTTTGTTGTATTGCTCTCATATGGGCTCAACTACGTTTGGATATACCAATTGTTTGGTGGTGCCCATTTGCTCCAAAGAAAATTACGTACCTCGTTAATGAGCCACTTTTTACAAATGTCTCCAACGTTTTATGAAAAAAATAAAACGGGAGACTTAATGGCTAGAGCCACGAATGATTTACAAGCGATCTCCATGACAGCTGGATTTGGGATTTTGACGTTAATTGATTCCAGTTTTTACATGGGAACGATCCTTATATCGATGTGTATTTTTGTTAGTTGGAAGTTGACGGTAGCGGCATTTCTCCCGCTGCCACTCATGTCGGTACTTCTAAAAATGTATGGTGGAAAAATTCATTCGTATTTTACGAAAGCTCAAGATGCATTCGGTCAATTGAACGACCGAGTCCTGGAATCAATCGAAGGGGTTCGGGTGGTTCGTGCATTTGTACAAGAACGAAAAGATGAAGACCGTTTTCAAGAAATGGCGAATGATGTATACAACAAAAACGTGTCCGTCGCCAAAGTGGATGCATTAATCGAGCCAACGATTCAAATCGTTATTGCGTTAAGTTATTTCATCGGTTTAGGGTATGGAACGTATTTAGTGATTCGTCAAGAATTGACGTTAGGAGCGCTCATTTCGTTCCAAGTATATTTAGGGATGTTGATTTGGCCAATGTATGCCATTGGGGAATTAATCAACGTGATGCAGCGTGGTCACGCGTCTTTAGAGCGGGTAGAAGAGACGTTGTCTACAAAAGATGTCTTAGAGTCTCCTGTCCAACCTGTCGTTATTCCGTCCATTACATCGATTGAATTTCGTCAATTTACGTTTCAATATCCAACGGCGACCACCCCGCAATTAGTAGAAATTTCTTTTTCTTTAAAGAAAGGGGAAACGTTGGGAATTGTCGGAAAAACGGGAAGTGGTAAATCGACGCTTCTTAAACAGCTTTTACGAGAGTATCCAGTCCCTTTGAATCAACTATTTGTATCAGGGGTTCAGATTGAGAAAATTGACCGGTCCTCTTTCAAACAATTGCTCGGATACGTTCCGCAAAACCATGTGCTTTTTTCAAAAACGATTAAAGAAAACATTCTTTTCGGAAAACCTGAAGCATCGGATGAGGAAGTGATGGAAGCGATACGTTTAGCCGCATTTGACCAAGACTTACAAATGTTTCCTGAAGGTTGGGAAACGCTTGTCGGTGAAAAAGGAGTCGCTTTATCCGGAGGACAAAAACAACGGCTTTCCATTGCTCGAGCTTTAATTAAAGATCCTGAATTATTGCTGCTAGATGATGCATTATCAGCGGTAGATGGAAAGACGGAGGCGAAAATCATTCAATATATTCGCCAAGCCAGAAAAGGAAAAACGACCATGATTGTTACCCACCGCTTAACAGCAGTTGAGCACGCTGATCGGATTATCGTCTTGGATGATGGTAAAATTATCCAAGAAGGAACCCATCATGAGCTTATTCAACAGGACGGTTGGTATAAGGAGCAATATATTCGTCAACAAGTGAAAGGGTTAGAGGAGGGGAGAGCGTGAAAACCGTTAAACAACTCGTTGCTTATGCATTGAAATTTAAAAAAGGATTAACGCTCGGCATTTTTTTTATTGTTTTATCAACCATTGCGGAATTAACCGGTCCTTATCTTATTAAAACGATGATTGATGAACATGTGATAGGTGTTGAAGGGCCATGGTATGAAACTGAAACGGATGAACAGGCGGTATTTTATGACGGTTCGTGGTATACAAAAAAAATAAACACCCCCTCTTCCAAAGAAATTAGTATCGTTCAAGTGAACAATCAATTTTATTTTGTTCCACAAGCGATCGTGTGGGAGGGAAAACGATCGTATAATAATGGCGAGCTTGTCGTAATTAATGAAAAAAATAAGTTCGAATACCCAGCTTCACCATTATCACTAAATGAATTAATTTTATTTTATAAACCTGAAGTTCCATCCATTATGTTTTACTTACTTACCTATTTGGTCTTGATGGTGATTTCGGCGGCATTTGTTTATGGGCAACGCTACCAATTACAAAAAACGGCTCATCAAATCATTCGGAAAATGCGAAACGATGTATTTCAACACATTCAAACGTTACCGATTCGATATTTTGATACGACACCGGCTGGAAAAATCGTGGCTCGAATTACGAACGATACGGAATCAATTCGTGAATTATTTGTGACGGTTTTAGCGACCTTTGTCACGAGTTTTATTTACATTGCTGGGATTTATGTGGCGATGTTCTTGATCGATGCCAAGTTAGCTGCTGTTTGTTTGTTGTTACTTCCAGTTTTGTATGTGTGGATGATTGTATATCGTAAATTTGCATCAACTTATAACAAAGTCATTCGGTCGAAAAACAGTGAAATTAATGCCAAAATTAATGAATCCATTCAAGGGATGAAAATCATTCAAGCGTTCGGAAGAGAACGTTGGATTCAACATGAATTTGAAAAATTAAATGAAACGCACTTTCGTTATCAAAACAAGCTATTACACTTAAATGCATTAGCGTCCCACAACTTCATGACCATTGTTCGCAATGTAACCTTCGTAGCGTTCATTTGGTATTTTGGTCATGGTGTTATAGATGGTAATATCGTTACATTAGGGGTGCTCTATGCGTTTGTTGATTACATTAACCGATTGTTCCAGCCGCTAACTGGAATTGTAAATCAGTTTGCGAATATGGAAAAAGCATTTGTATCAGCTGAACGTGTTTTTGACATGCTTGAAGAAAAAGGAACCTCTGTTTCAGACAAACGAATTCCTCGATACAAAGGAAACGTTACGTTTGAACATGTCTCTTTTGGTTATAAAGAGGGAGAAATGGTGTTAAAAGATATTTCATTTAAGGTAAAACACGGTGAAACGGTCGCCTTAGTAGGCCATACCGGTTCAGGAAAAAGTTCGATTATTAATCTGCTTTTCCGTTTTTACGATTATCAAAAAGGACGAATTTTCATTGATGGTATGGATATTAAAGAAATTCCAGTGCAAGCATTGCGCGAACATATGGGAATTGTTCTTCAAGACCCGTTTCTTTTCACCGGTACGATTGCATCCAATGTGACGTTGAATCATCCAAACATCTCAAGAGAGAAAATGGAACAAGCATTGCGGGATGTCGGAGCAGAATCCATACTTGCCCATTTAGAAAACGGTTGGGATACCGTCGTCAATGAAAAGGGAAGCACGTTATCGGCTGGACAAAGACAGCTCATTTCGTTTGCACGGGCGTTAGCGTTTGATCCATCGATTCTTATTCTTGATGAAGCCACATCGAACATTGATACAGAAACGGAAGCAATCATACAACAAGCGATGGATGTATTAAAAAAAGGACGCACGACATTCATCATTGCTCACCGTTTGTCTACTATTAAAAAGGCAGATCAAATTCTCGTATTAGATAAAGGGCAAATTGTCGAGCGAGGGACGCACGATGAATTAATGAAGTTAAAAGGAAAATATTATCAAATGTATCAAATGCAGCATGCAACATTTGAGTCGGTTTCCTAACCAATGATTGAAGTTTAAAACGAGCCTGATGTGTAGGCTCGTTTTGTTAATTATACGAAATCGATGAAGTTAACATGTCCTAAAATTCGATAAATGTGTCTCAATTTAAAAAAATTGACCTGAACCCACGCAATTCTTTCTATGTAGGAGCTAAGCACTAACCGAAACATGTACCGTAATGTTCAAATACACATTCCACAATTAGAATGTTTATAGGCCATGGAAAAATAGAAGAGTAACGACCGATGTTTATGTAAAACATATGACTAGTGATAAGCAATCTTTTTAGTTGACATTTTATTTAAAACAAAGTAAGATTGCTTTCGTTACTAAATAATTAATTCCGATAAGTTTAATGGGGGTTTAGAGCATGAAACGTTTCAAATGGATTTTCGCTTTAGCTCTTGGTTCCATGTTGGCTCTTGCAGCATGTGGTACGAATAATGGAGAAAATGCTCAAGTAGACAACGGAACAGAAGAAGCTTCTTTGTACGATAAAGTAATGGAAGAAGGTAAATTATACATCGGTACGGAAGGAACATACCCACCATTTACGTTCCACGATGAGTCTGGTGAATTGACTGGATATGACGTAGAAGTGGCGCGTGAGGTTGCGAAACGTCTTGGCGTAGAACCAGTATTTAAAGAAACACAATGGGATGCGATGTTCGAAGGATTAAATTCCAAGCGTTTTGATATGATTGCCAACCAAGTAGGTATTCGTGAAGATCGCTTAGAAAAATATGATTTCTCAATTCCGTACACAGTTTCATCAGCTGTTCTTGTAACAAATAAAGATAGCAACATTTCTTCATTTGAAGAAATTAAAGGATTAAAAGCGGCCCAATCTTTAACAAGTAATTACCGTGACATTGCGGAAAGCTATGGTGCAGAAATCGTTGGAGTTGAAGGATTAAGCCAAGCAGTTAACTTGCTTGAAACAGGTCGTGTGGATGTAACCATTAACGACAAATTATCGATTTTAGACTATTTAAATAAGAAGCCAGATGCGAATATTAAAATCGCAGCAACGGCAGAAGATGCTGCCGAAAGTGCTTTTATGTTCCGTAAAGGAAGCGATAAGTTGGTAGAAGAGGTTAATCGTGTATTACAAGAAATGATTGATGACGGTACATTAGCAAAAATCTCTGAAAAATGGTTTGGTGAAGATGTATCTAAATAATATTTTCCAAAATCCTGACCGGATGTTGGACATTTTTACAAGCTCCCTTGCTCCGATGATAGAGGGAGCTTTGTATTATACGATACCTCTAACCATCTTATCGTTTTTCTTTGGAATGATTCTCGCAATCCTAACAGCACTCGCACGTTTATCGAACATTAAAGTCTTGCGTGGTATCGCTAGAGTCTACGTATCTGCGATTCGCGGGACCCCGCTGTTAGTGCAATTATTCATTATTTTTTACGGACTTCCTACGTTAAATATTGATATGACACCATTTCCAGCGGCCATTATCGGTTTTTCATTAAACGTTGGTGCGTATGCATCGGAAATCGTTCGGGCATCGATATTATCGATTCCAAAAGGACAATGGGAAGCAGGATATTCCATAGGGATGTCTCATTCGCAAACGTTAAAGCGTATTATTTTACCACAAGCAGCACGGGTATCCATCCCTCCGTTGTCAAATACGTTTATTAGTTTAGTAAAAGATACGTCATTGGCATCATTAATTTTAGTGACCGAGATGTTCCGAAGAGCACAAGAAATTGCGGCTATGAACTATGAATTCTTACTTTTATATTCTGAAGCTGCCTTGCTATATTGGGTCATTTGCTTCATTTTAACGATCATCCAAGATCGCATGGAAGCAAGATTAGATCGCTATGTGGCGAAATAATCCTGTAAAAGGAGTTTGACCATGATTACCATTCGAGGATTAAAAAAACGTTTTCATTCATTAGAAGTGCTAAAAGGCATTGATTTAGACATCCCAAAAGGAAAAGTCGTAGTTGTCATCGGACCGTCTGGTTCAGGGAAAACTACGTTTTTGCGCTGCTTAAACGCCTTGGAAACGCCGGATGCAGGGGAAATTACCATCGATCATGTTCATATGAATTTCGAACAGAAAATTTCCAAACAGCAATTGTTACAGTTCCGGCGTCAAACCGGTATGGTGTTTCAGCAATACAACTTGTTCCCGCACATGACCGCACTCGAAAATGTAATGGAAGGACCGGTTACGGTTCAAAAAAAGAACAAAGAAGAAGTTCGTGAAAAAGCGATTCAGTTGCTTACTAAAGTCGGTTTAGGGGACAAGATCGATTATTATCCATACCAGCTTTCCGGTGGTCAACAACAACGTGTGGGCATTGCCAGAGCTCTAGCAATGGAGCCGAAAGTGATGTTATTTGATGAACCAACGTCTGCCTTGGACCCTGAGCTCGTTGGTGAAGTGTTAAAAGTTATGAAAGACTTAGCTAATGAAGGAATGACCATGGTTGTTGTTACACACGAAATGCGCTTTGCGAAAGAAGTGGCGGACGAAGTATTGTTTATGGATGGCGGATATATTGTCGAACGCGGGAAACCGGAGCAAATTTTTAATCACCCGCAAGAAGAACGGACAAAGCAATTTTTACAAAAACTCCAATAACGATAGAAAAAACGGCTTCCGACCGGACGCCGTTTTTATTTTTATCCAGTTTAACAAATAACGAATCAAATTTTTTGTCTTAAACACTAATTCTACAGTCCGTATTAAGATAAAAGATAATAACCTAAATAAAAATAATTGACAAGTAAAATCTAGTTAAGATATGATTAAAGTGTATTAAATGTTTAAACTTTTAAACATAAGAACAAAAGAGGGAGACGCTTGGACGATCCATCTATTCGTATTTATCGTGCGTGTATTCCATTATTCGAGGCATTGAGTGATATTCATCGGCAGCAAATTATTTTACTGCTTACCGAACATGACAAGCAGACAGTAAATGAAATTACTAAGCATTCCCATTTGTCGCGGCCGGCGATTTCTCATCATTTAAAAGTACTGCGTGATGCTGGACTAGTGGCTGTTAATCGAAAAGGAACTCAGCGCTATTACTCTTTAACCATTGATAGAGCTCTGCAATTATTGAAGGCGTTTATTCAAGCAGTAGAAAATTGTGACTGAGTACACGAACAATATTTTTTACCATATATGTTCAAGTTTTTAAACACATAAAAATTTAGGTGGAATAAAGGAGGCCTAAACTATGAGTAAAGGAACGGTTCTTATTACAGGAGCTTCCAGTGGAATAGGTTATAAATTTGCGGAGCGTTTTGCTAAAGACCAGTATAATATTGTTGTTATTGCCCGAAGTGAAGATAAGTTAAAATCACTAAAAGAGAAGCTTGAGTCGCTTTATGGAATTACAGTCTTTTCGTATACAAAAGACTTATCCCTTCAAGAGGAAGTGAATGATTTATACCAACAACTTCAAAACGAAAACATTGAGGTGGATATTTTAATTAATAACGCTGGTTTTGGTTTGTACGGAGAATTTGTTGAAACCGATTTAGACGAAGAGTTAAATATGATTGATTTAAATATTAAAACCCTTACCCAATTAACTAAACTGATTGTGAAAGATATGGTCAAACGAAACAAAGGAAAAATTTTAAACGTGTCATCCACAGCTGCCTTTCAACCAGGTCCGTTAATGGCGGTATATTATGCGACGAAAGCGTATGTCCTTTCGTTCACCGAAGCTTTGGAAAATGAATTAAAAGGCACCAATGTAACAGTGTCTGTTTTATGTCCTGGACCAACGGCGACCAATTTTACTAGTCGGGCGAAACTAGGTGAATCCAAGCTGTTTAACCGAGGTGTCATGAACGTTGATGATGTCGTCCGGATTGGGTACGACGAATTCATGAAAGGAAAAACCCTCATTATTCCTGGATTTAAAAATCGTTTTCTTGCGAATAGTGTTCGCTTTTTACCACGAAAAGTTGTTACTTCGGTCGTTCGAAGCATGCAGGATCGTCGTGTACAGTAAAACAAAGAATAAACCCTTCTCTATGTATTTTCCTTCATAGAGAAGGGTTTTTCTTATTTTCTGTCAAAATATTAGTAGATAAAAAATTACAAGGAGGAGAAAAAATGGAAATTCAAGTTGTCACCTTGCAACCAAAAAAAGTGGTTGGAATCGGATGGACAGGACCTTATTCAGAATTGCATCATATTCCTAAGCTATTTGATGAGTTGGCAGGGCGCGAACAAGACATACAAAAAAGAAAAGGGTCGTCCTATATTTGTCCGTTTCATGGCCGGAAAACAGATTTCACCTATTATGTAACGGTAGAAGTAGAAGCTTTTGACCGTGTACCAGAGGGAATGGTAGCGCTCGACCTACCAGCTCAAACGTATGCTTCAACGACGTTTCATGGACACGCCAAAGATGTTCAAGAAGCATATGTTACTGTCTTTCGCTGGATGGAAGAGCAAGGGTACAAGCAAGATTATCATGCACTCAGTTTAGAAATTTACCATGAAGAAGATGAGGACATTAATAGGTCAGAGGATGAACGAAAATTTGATTTGTATGTGCCGTTAATAAAGTGAGTTGACCCCTTGAAAAAAAGGTCATTTTTTCTTTATGTTTTCGCTACGAAAAAATAAGGTTTCAACCCAATTTTTGTTCAATCAGTACCTGTTTATTTGACTATTTGAACCAATTTCGAGTTATTTGCACCAGTATGGCCTTTATTTGCACCCAACTGGGTTTTTTATGAACCGATTTCAAACTTGCACCTAAAACTGTTAATTTGCATTTCAATATCCAAATATGCACCACTGTTATGTACCACTATGTGCATTGTTTCGCATTTCCCTACAGCAAGTCAAGTTCCTCACCTTCCTTCACCTTAGCACTCCAACCTGAAAGTGTTTATAAAAAATCATTCACGGAAATACAATAAAAAGATGGATTTTTAGGAGGGATGACTGTTGAATGAACGGATTGAACGAGACACATTAGGGGAAGTGCGGGTTCCTGCAAATAAGTATTGGGGAGCGCAAACCCAGCGAAGTTTAGAAAACTTTCGAATTGGAACTGAAGTGATGCCGCTTGAAGTGGTATATGCGTACGCATTAATAAAAAAAGCCGCGGCAGAAGTGAACTTTGCCTCCGGACTGCTTTCGGAAAAAAAGAAAAACGCCATTGTGGCCGTTTGTGACCAAATTAACAGTGGTCAATTAGACGCACATTTTCCGTTACGTGTTTGGCAAACGGGAAGCGGTACGCAAACAAACATGAACGTTAATGAAGTGATCGCGTATTTAGCGAATGAAAAATTACGTGCAGAAGGTCACTCGGAAGTTGTGCATCCGAACGATGATGTGAATAAATCGCAAAGTTCTAACGACACGTTTCCAACCGCGATGCATATTGCGATTTTTCGACAACTTCATGAACAATTCATTCCGGTAGCCAATTCATTAATGGAGACGTTAAAGAACAAAGAACAACAATTTGCCCATCTTGTAAAAATTGGACGAACCCATTTACAAGATGCGACACCGCTCACTCTTGGTCAAGAAATTAGCGGTTGGCGCTATATGATAGAAAAAAGCAAAGAAATGGTGGAACAGGCAGCCGAGCAGCTGTTAAGTTTGGCAATTGGCGGTACAGCTGTTGGAACAGGGCTCAATACTCCACCTCAATTCGGTCAAAAAGTAGCCGAAAAACTGGCGGAATACACGGGTTATTCGTTTTATTCGTCTCCGAATAAATTTCACTCCTTAACGAGTCATGATGAAATTGTTTATGTCCATGGGGCATTAAAAGCGCTCGCAGCAGATATGATGAAAATTGCGAATGATATCCGTTGGTTAGCAAGCGGACCGAGATGTGGAATCGGAGAACTCCAAATCCCTTCAAACGAACCTGGAAGTTCCATTATGCCAGGGAAGGTCAATCCAACGCAAAGTGAAGCGATCACAATGGTTGCAGTACAAGTTTTCGGAAATGATGCCACCATTGGATTTGCAGCAAGTCAAGGAAATTTCGAGTTAAATGTCTTTAAACCGGTCATTGTCTATAATGCTCTTCAATCTATCCGTTTATTAGCTGATGGCATCCGCTCGTTTCATGAAAAGTGCCTGAAAGGTCTTGAAGCAAACGAAGAAGTGATTCAAAAAAATGTGAATCGTTCACTTATGTTAGTTACGGCGTTAAATCCTTATATCGGCTATGAAAATGCGGCGAAAATCGCGAAGTTTGCGTATGAAAATGGAATTACGTTAAAAGAAGCGGCACTACAACTAGGACTCGTTACCGAAGAGCAATTTGACCAGTGGGTGAATCCTGCTACTATGATCGGTAACAATAAAAATGAGTAATCTAATAAAAACCCCTGATGAATGATCAGGGGTATAGCCATTTCATATGCAATTGTCTATTCGTTATTGTTGTTGAAATCCGCTTAATTGTTGTTCAGCCATTTGAACGAGACGTTTAGTAATTTCGCCACCGACTGAACCGTTAGCACGAGATGTAGCATCTGGTCCTAATTGTACACCAAACTCTTGTGCAATTTCATACTTCATTTGGTCAATTGCAGCTTGAGCACCTGGAGCTACTAATTGGTTAGAACTACGGTTTTGATTTTGGTTTTGTAATGGCATAGGTTGTCATCTCCTCGTTGTAAAATTATAAATGGTTGGGCTGTTGCTGGAATTGCACCAGCTTGCAAATCAAGTGACTTGCAGCCTAGACTTGGCTTAGCCCAGCGATGAAATTATTTTTGCTTTATTTAATCAATAGTTTGGATGTATTCATAAAAAGTATGCGCTTTTAAATAACGGTAAATAGTGGGTTTTTTAACGTTGTATAAATCGTTCATTCGTTTTGTAAAATAGAAAAAAAGAAAGTGGTGACGTGCGTGTTGCAATGTCCATTATGTAATGGCTTGTTTCACTTTACTCCACATTGTCAAGAATGTGGCGGACGAATGGACGATGTGGGGAGAATAGAGGATTATTTGGACGACTACAGTCCGTATATGGAACAGCACCATACGAGTTTTACCCATTGTACGCATCTTTTTCAATGTCAAGTTTGCCGTGAAGATACCATTCATATGATTCCTCTACAAGAGGTGAATCAATCACATTTTAGTGAATAAAAGAAGAAAGCTGCCTTAATTACAAGGCAGCTTTTGGTGTATTGATATTAGTTTTTCGCACGAATACGTTGTTCCGTTTCTACATCAAAGAAATGTGCTTTATTCATATCAAACGCTAGCTGAAGTTTTTGTCCTGCTTTAATATCGCTACGAGAATCGATACGAGCAACAAGATCTTGGCCGCTCACTTGACCGTAAATCGTTAATTCCGCTCCAGTTAATTCTGCAACATCCACATGAATGTTAACCGCTGTGTTTTGAGAAGACTCAATAAAGACTGGCTCGTCATGGATGTCTTCAGGGCGAATACCTAAAATGACTTCTTTACCGACATAATTTTCCCCACGAAGTACTTTCATTTTACCTTCTGGGACGGCTATTACTTTATCTCCCATAACAAATTGACCGTCTTGTAATGTTCCTTTAAAGAAGTTCATCGCAGGTGAGCCGATGAAGCCTCCAACAAATACGTTTTCTGGATTTTCATACACTTCTTTAGGAGTTCCGACTTGTTGAATCACACCGTCTTTCATCACGACGATCCGCGTAGCCATCGTCATTGCTTCTGTTTGGTCATGGGTTACATAAATCGTAGTCGTTTGTAAACGCTGATGTAATTTTATGATTTCAGCACGCATTTGAACACGAAGCTTTGCATCTAAGTTGGAGAGCGGCTCGTCCATTAAGAATACTTTGGCATCACGAACAATCGCACGACCAAGGGCCACCCGCTGACGTTGACCACCAGATAACGCCTTTGGTTTTCGATCTAAATACGGCTCGAGTCCTAAAATTTTCGCCGCTTCCCGAACACGACGATCAATTTCATCCTTCGGGAACTTTCTTAACTTTAATCCGAATGCCATGTTATCATATACCGTCATATGTGGATAAAGTGCATAGTTTTGGAATACCATCGCAATATCACGATCTTTTGGCGGGACATCGTTTACGCGCTTTCCATCGATATAAAAATCTCCTTTAGAAATTTCTTCAAGTCCTGCGATCATACGTAATGTTGTTGATTTTCCGCATCCAGAAGGGCCAACGAAAACGATGAATTCTTTATCTTTAATATGTAAGTTGAAGTCTTTTACAGCAGTAACATTTTTATCGTAAATTTTGTACACATGCTCAAGTCTCAATTCAGCCATGCTTTTATCCCTCCAACCTTTTGTTACAATTATTGTAAAGAAGATGAAAGCGTTTGCGTATGGACATGCTGCACAAAAAAAGCTATTCTGTTTCTGGCAGTTTGCTCAGTTCATCATGAAGAATAGCAAAATAAACGGTTAATGCTCCTGTAAACGTTTTAATATCAATACCGGATTTCTCAATAAACTTATCGATGCGATATTGTAAGCTGTTCCGGTGGATATATAATTCTTTTGCCGTTAAACTGGCATTCGATTGATTTTCAATATACGTTTTTACAGTTTTATGCAAAGTTTCATCTTCTTTTAAAATGGACATGACCGATGAAAAAATGGTTGCCCGAATGGATGGAGGAATGTGGTCCATGAGAAACATGGGAACAATTGATTCAAATGTGAGAAGTTTATGATCTACATGTCCTTTTGCCCACTGAAATAGTTGTCGTTCGGCTTGAAAGTTTTGATGTATATACTTATTTAACTGAAAAAAACGGCCAAAATAAAACCGAACATTAAAGAAAAAATCAGTTTCTAAAATGGACTGTAATGATGATAGATCCTGTTTCGACATTGCGAGAGGTGACAGCGGCTCGACAATAATTCCTTCATTTGGAGAGATAAAAAATAGTTCTACGTTTGGGGTCACCGCATTTCGTATCGCATCTATGATGTCGTGTAATTCGTAATCGTGCGAAGAAATGTAAAATTGAACAAAACGAACAGCTTCCATGTCCATCGGCTTTTGAAAGTCAGATCCTTGGAATAGTAGTTGATACCAAAGGTCGGCGTTTGCTGTTCCGACTAGGGACATAGGAAAGGTATTTCGATTAAATAGCAATTGAAGTAGTTCGCGTTCATCTTGAGACAAATCTTTTTTCGGAATTCCAAAATAAACGTTTTCTTCTGATGAGAAATACCATTCGTAATCATTGGCAAAAGAAGGTGAATTCGTTTGAATAAGTATATTTGGAAACCGTTGTTTCAATCGGTGAATCATTGTCATTTCTCCTTACTTTGTTCTTTTCCTATTATAGCAATTGAAAGAAAAATGAGGAATTCACTCAACTCTTAGACACCATATGATTTGAAAAAAGAGGACACAATAGTATACACTTGGGGGTAAGGAATGATAAAGAGTGAGGGATGATGAATGGAATATTCACAAGATATAAAAAATCGCTTGCGCCGGTTAGAAGGTCAAGTCCGAGGGGTATTACGTATGATGGAGGAAGAAAAACATTGTAAAGATGTGGTGACTCAACTTTCTGCTATCCGTTCAGCTGTTGACCGCTCCATTGGCCTAATTGTCGCCAAAAACTTAGAAGCGTGTATTCGTGAAGCGAATAAAAAAGGGACGAATGCAGAAGAGGCGATTCAAGAAGCGGTGCAAATGCTCGTAAAAAGTCGTTAAACCAAATCAAAAAATGGGATGCTCACACAAATTGTGAGCATCCCATCTTAAGCTTGTCTCGGTGGTTCTTCAGCGGTAATATGAACGGCTTCTTCGATATTAGCGGCCGTATCTAAGCGATGTACGGATCCTCCGCACATTCCTTCATTGACCATACGATCAATATCGAAATAGGCCTTATCTCGCCCTTCATATTTGGTGTCATCTAAAAATTCATAACGATTTTGATTATCCTTCAAATGATATCCCCCCTACACGTTAGTTTCGGAGGAATTCTTACTATTCATGCAATGAAAAAATTATCTATTATGAACCGTCATATACGTGAAAAAGCATTAATTCGTGAATATGCTTTTTGATCTCTTCTTCTTTTTCTGGAACAGCTGTTTCCCACTCTATTTGCCCATTTTGATGATAAATCGCTTCGTATTTTTTTGGCTCTACACTAAATGTGGTG
>NZ_JBCNBW010000065.1:0-77829 GCF_050478865.1 Aeribacillus pallidus
CTTTTTTGAACGGCTTTTGAACCGAATCGGCCGCGATCGGATTGTTGATGTGCAATATGAAAATACCGAACTTCCGAAAGAGACGGAAGATGGCAAGATGAGCCGATTGGATGTGCTCGTGTTCACCAACCTTGGCGAACGGATCAACGTTGAAATCCAAGTCGTCCATCAGCACGATATGCCAGAAAGGGTGCTGTATTATTGGGCGCGATTGTTTTCGATATCTCTTTCCAAAGGACAGGAATATAGCTAACTTCCGCCAACGATTATGATCACGATCCTCAACTACCCGCTATTCCTAACGAAACGGACCGCTTCCACACCATGTTTCACATCCGGGAAGATGAAGAACATTTCCTTTGGAGCCCGCACCTTGAATTCCATGCGATTGATTTGTCACAGTTTATAGTAAAATAGAAGAAATATAGACGTGAGATGAAAAAAACCGCCGAACGGCCATAGTTAATGATGTTATCGGCAGTCGATGCCCGGAAACGAAACATAGATGAACAGATTATAAACGAATTGGAGGTGTTGGCGATGAATGAGCAGGAAATCCGCGAAGCGCTGGAGAGTGGGAAAAACTAAGCGTTAACCCGGAAAATCGCTATGCCTATGAAATACGGCTGAAATGGCTGCGCGACCAGCTTTCCAACATCCGCGGCGAACGGCGGGCGGGATTTGAAGAAGGAATGAAGAAAAAAGAGCGTGATTTGATTAGCAAAATGAAAGCAAAAGGAATGAGTATCGCAGAAATTGCAGAATTGCTGGAAATGGAAGAAGAGGAAGTTCGAAACATACTAAAAGATTAATGGGGGCTTTTCTTGCCAGGAGGCACAGAAATGTATGAATTTTTACGTCCCGAAGAAAGAGCAAAAATTGACTTCGTCCGCAAACACTTCGAAGCCATCGGCACCAACATCGAATTTACTGGACTGGAGAAAGGCATTAATCAATTTATGCTGCAGGCGATAAGCCGTTAATTATGAATTTACGACAGAAGTTGTCAAGGCTTCTGTTTTTTCTTTTTATGACATCATTCGACAACATTTTCTTACAAAATTAGCTAAAATAAGCATGGTAAAACTTTACTTAACCTTTAGAAATATATAAAGCTGTTTTTTCATTAAAAGAAAAACATGAATAGAGTAGTTACGAGAAAGAGTGGAAAGGGGGAATAAAACAATGGGCGTACTTTGCAAGGCCGATTATTATTATGGAGCATTACTCTCTGTACTCATTAACGGCGGCTTGGCTCCTGCACTATTTGAAAAAGAAAATGGAAACCGTCAAATATATGAAGTATCGACGAATAATGATGATTACATGATTTATGCCAAATATCACACTTCACCAACAGGATCAAAAGATTTTACTTGGTCATTTACGTTTTCAGATCGCGAGCTGGAAGAAATTAATAAATTAAAAGATGAGAATAAAGACAAGACACTCGTTTTTGCATTTATTTGCAGCCAAAAGCAGCTAAGCGATTACAATCAAGAAATTGCAGTCGTGTACTGGGACGAATTTATTGAATGTATCGATATTAATAAAAAAGATTATAGGGGAACAGCGCGCCTTTCTGTCAAACTGATGAAAGGGGCCAAAGCGCTGCGAATTTACGGCAGCAAAAGAGCTGACATCTTAGATGGAAAAGATAACACAATTAAAATAGAAAGAAATCGATTAAGTAGTTTGTAGTATGAGATTGGGGCTATTTAGAAAATACAAATAGAGAGGGGAATAAACATGTTTTCTATTAATCAAGAAATGAAAAACTAGTGGAAAAACACTTGTTCTTTTCTTCAAAAGAAGCCTTTAAAAATTCATTAAAACATCAGCTTCAAGAAAGTTTCGTGTGATTGAAAATAAGGATTTTCATGGATGGGTAGTCGACCTTTGGGTGGAAGACCCGAATTCCGAGCAACAATATGCGTTATATTTAATGAATAAACTCGCCGGACTAACAATTAAGCAAGAAAATCAATTAATAGAATTAAAACATCACGGTGCAGAAGATTGTGGCCGCTATGATTTTCTTAAACAAGTAGAGAAACTCGAAAAGATTACCACAGGGCGGGATAAAATCAAAGGGATTGCGATTCTATTAACAAATGACCATTTGTATTGGAGCGCGCCAACTAGAGCCCATACTGTTGACAGCTATTTTCGAATTCAGGGAAACCGCATTTTGACTGGAGAGTTGATAAATGGCTGGAACATGCTTCAGCAGGAACGACAAAAGACCGTGAAGACTCGATAGTTATTAAAGGAACTTATAAACTACAATGGCAACATTACTCGACGGTTAGCAATGAAAGCATGGAGAATTTCGTTACTTAGCCTTTCATGTAGGAGAGGATAGATAATGAAAACAGACATAGGAATGTAGAACTACGGTGACATTGAATTCTTAAAAGATTTGGAAAGCTGGCCAGAGCGTAATCGATTACCTGAAGCAGCAAAATCTGCTTTCGCTCGAGATGAGGGAAAGTGGATTTTTTTATGCTCTTGAGATGGCCGCATGGAATCGTCAAGCCATTTTGTTAACTTTACCAAATTTGTATAGACTTTATTAATAAATTGTGAAATGTTGAGCAAAGTCGACTCAATTACAGAAAAAAGCGATACGATATAAGTGTAAGGAAGAATAAAACAAGTAAGGGGGAGTAAAAGATGGTAGTCCAATGGTTGAGGGAACATGTTAGTGCAGCTGCGATGTTAATGTTTTTTCGGTTATATCTTGGATATGCTTGGTTTACAGCAGGTTTGCATAAAATTACAGGTGGATTTGATGCGACAGGATTTTTGAAAGGGGCGCTTGCGAAAGCTTCGGGAGAACATCCGGCAGTGCAAAGCTGGTGGGCTTCATTTATCGAAAACGTTGCCTTGCCAAATGTCGGGTTGTTTAACGTATTAGTACCGTGGGGTGAAGTGTTAGTAGGGATTGCGTTGCTTCTCGGTTTATTCACAACGTTTTCAGCACTGATGGGAGCCGTAATGAACTTTGCGTTTATGTTTTCAGGCACAACAAGTACGAACCCGCAAATGATCTTGCTTACATTTTTCATTCTTGTCGCCGGTGCAAATGCCGGAAAATTCGGATTAGATAAATGGGTCATGCCGTATATTCATAAATATTTCCATCATCATCATAAAGGACACAAAGGACCGCGTCAAAAAATAGCAGCAACTTCCTAACTTTTTACGAACGACCATGCACGTTCGATTGATTGAACGTGCATGGTCGTTTTATGGCAAACCTTTTATGTCATCACTCGAAAAATCTTGTTTTACAGAATTGTTCACAAGAAGAGGTAAACGTTAAGATTTACAATGGATTATTATATGAAATAACAAAATGCAATATCGTTAAGGAGGAGGAGGGGTTCGTATACCTATGAGGACGATCCCCTTTAAAACGAATGGAATCGTACTCATCCAAGTGATAAGTTTCGCCGTCCACTTCCACTGTTAATTGGCCGGACATAACGGTCACAAATTCCATTACCCCCGGTTGGTGGGGTTCCGAGACATATTCCCCATGAGGCTGTAGGTATCCTCGATAAAGCTCCATCAAGCCATGAGAACGAAACATTGGCTCAACGACAAAAACATCGTTCGAACTTATGAGTTTCAGTCCATCCTTCTTCCGGGAGATGGAGACATCCGATTCGATCGACAATAGAGCGGTAATTGGGATCTGTAGACCATTTGCGATTTTCCAGATGACGGACAATGTAGGATTAGCTTCCCCGTGTTCAATCTTGATCAATGTTAATTTACTGACCCCGATTTGTTTGGCCAAGGCCTCTATGCTGATTCCTTTACTTACCCGGAATTGCCGCAGGTTGGACCCGATAAGCTTCCCTACATCTCTTTCTTCCCACGTGTGATCTAAGTTCATTTTTTCCACCTTCGTTTAAAAAATGGTGTTTTTTTACTTTTTAGTATATTATAATAAACTAAAAGTTAAATTTATTATACCACTTCAACGTTAATTTTACATAATTTTCTTTCCTAATTTTTTTCTCACTCCAAACGGAAGGGGATGGATTGTTTTGTATACTATTAGCAACATCAGAATAGGGGGGTTCTAGAAAGGTGGATGTAAAAAAACAAACGATCAAAACGGGTTTTACGGAATCTTTACCACTTGCAATCGCGATTGCGGCGTATGGTTTATCTTATGGTGTACTCGCCACTCAAGCCAATATTAATTGGGTGAGTGCAGTGGTCATGTCGTTGTTGGTGTTTTCCGGGTCCGTACAACTGGTAACCGTTGCTATGTTGACGGCGGGCGCAAATCTAACAAGTGTTCTTTTTACCTCCGTTTTGTTAAATTTACGCAATTTGTTATACGGAGCTGCCCTTGCCGAAGGTCTTGCACCTGCTAAGAGGTGGAGGTGGTTGTTATCTTTTGGTGTATCCGATGAAACGTTAGTTTTAGGGAGTTCAAGGTTTAAAAAATATGGACCGGACCCTCTTTATTTTGGGATCGTTGTTGGTACGTTCTATGTGGCTTGGTTTTTCTCTTCGCTTATTGGAGCTTTAATTGGAAACCAAGTTGATCCTCAAAAATGGGGATTAGACTTAGCGTTTCCGATTACTTTTGCAGCACTTCTTATCCCTAGTTTAATAGAAAAACCAGTAATTGCAACGGCGCTCACTGCTGTCGTCATAGCCATTGGGCTCGAGTATTTCATACCGGGTAATGAATTGACGATTATGATGGCTGGTGTGTTGTCACCGCTAGTGGGTCTTTATGTAAAGAGGAGGTCCCAAGATGGTTAATCATTGGATTTTAATCGGATTACTAGCTGTTTCTACCTATCTATCACGTTTCATCGGCGTTGAAATCATGGCCGGACGAAAGATGAGTCCTACCTTGCGTTTATATTTTACTTATGTTCCTGTTGGAATTATATCGGCACTGATCATCAAACAAATCTTCATACCTACAGATGGACAACTACATATTTCATTTCCGGTTCTTATAGGCTGTCTTTCCACAGCGATTACCATTAAGATAATCAAAAAATTTCTTCCTTCTGTTGTGATTGGAGTAATGATTGGAATGTTAGCTCGTTATTTTTTAAGAAGTTAAATTGGAAAAGTTGAAAATGAGAATAGATTTTAATTAAGCCAGGTGGGGATTAATGGTTGGATTTATAGCTATTATTCTTGCATTCTCATAGCTTGTTACTTGTCGCTACGTGTGCATTACTTCAACAACGAGTAATACCTTTTTCTTCATCGATAACGAAGCAATTTTCTTAAAAATTATTAATAATGAAATAAATATGACTTGATTAACTTGCCGTTACATTTCTACTTCATTCTTCATCTATTAATTATATATAGAAGATTGGAGGTGGCAATTACGTGGGAAAAAGAAATGACTTTCATCTAGCTTTCTTAACATGGAACATCTATATAGGTGCAGACTTATCACCATTGATCGCTGGACCATCTCCACAGCGGGTAACAGAAGTGTTTCGTCAATTTCTTGCGACCAATTTTCCTGTTCGTGCCAAAGCCATTGCCAGCGAAATTGTATCAAAAAAACCTGACCTTATTGGTTTGCAAGAAGCAGCCCGGTGGGTGCTAGAAATACCGGAATTTGGAATTGTAATCTTTGACTTTGTTAAAATATTATTGGATGAACTAAAAGAAAGAGGATTGCGCTATGAAGTAGCAGCTGAAAATGAAAATCTATCCGCGCAAGCTCCAGACAGCAATGGAAATACCATTAGTTTCTTGGACAGGGATGTCATATTAATTCGGAAAAAAAATAGACTTAAGGTTATTGATAAACAGGAAGCTAGATTTGTAAATAACCTAATAATTGGCCCGTTTGTGATTTTTCGGGGGTGGTCCGCTATCGATGTTAAATTGGACGGGCATGTTTTTAGGATGATAAACACCCATTTGGAGCCGCTTAATGAGTCGATAAGGAATGCCCAAGCAATGGAGATCCTTAATGAACCAGCCGATACTAATTTACCATTGATTATTACAGGAGATATTAACGCAATTCCTGGAAGTAGCACTTATAATTTGTTTGTTAATGCAGGCTTTCAGGATGTATGGAATGAAGTCGGTGAAGGACCTGGATTCACAGCTGTTCAGGCTGCAGACCTTTTGAATAACGTTTCTGAGTTAAGCGAAAGAATCGACTATATCTTTTTTAAAAATGGTTGGAAGCCTATTGAGGCAGATTTGGTTGGAGAGGAGCAAAGTGATCGAACAGCTACTGGTCTCTGGCCTTCTGATCACGCAGGAGTATCGACAAGGTTAAAATTAAAGGGTCATCACGACCATCAACATGAAGAAAGCATTGATGAAAGCTGTTAAAATTTGATTAAACATGTTTTGACTGTTTCTTACATTTGAACTAGTACCTGTCAAGTAGACACGTATAAAAGAGTGACCTTATACGGCACAAGTTCGATATTCAACCGGACTGACCTTAACAATATAGAGAAAAAGCACCACATTCTATCAGTGGTGCTTCTCTCATCTATAATTATTTCGCAAAAACGTGATTACCGATTGTTAACGTCACGTTACGTGAAAGAACCCATGAACTGCTAATTTTATCTGGATTGTAAAAATATAAGGATCCATTTCCAAGTCCACGGAAAGCTAATGCTTCATTCACCGCACGATAGGAGTCAGCATCTGCTGGTTTGTTTATCGTTCCGTTTTGCACAGGAGTAAATGCGTAGCTTCCGCCAGATACTTCATAAATAACGTCCTTGACTGTATTTGGGAAGTCAGGATGGTCCACGCGATTTAGCACAACAGTAGCAACTGCGACTTTCCCCGCATACGGCTCGCCTTTCGCTTCCGCATGAACAAGACGTGCCAATAAATCTTTTTCATAAGGAGTAATAGACTCTGGGATTACAAGTTTTTCACCGATACGTAATACATTCGTAGATTTATTATTTACTTTTTTCAATTCTAATACAGAAACTCCATATTTTTTACCTAACAACCATAAAGTATCTCCATTTTGTACATGATGGACGGTTGCTGCATCAGTTGGTTGTTGGAATCCGATCATCGTCAATGCTAACGTTGATGCTATAACAAACTTCTTCAGTTTTTTCATGTTATTAACCTCCTAGCGTTTCGCTATTAGATTCAATAACTAGGCTAACATGAAATCTATCAATCTTCATTACCCAAAATTTTCCGCTTGTTTTTTTAGGTAAAAGAATTCCCATGATGAAGGGGGTTTACTTGGCGTCTAGTAATTTTTTCCGTCGATAAATTTTTACTTGCATTTTACTAAATTTCGTGATTTTAGAGGAGGACAAATTCAACACTTGGAATCTATTTTTTAAATAATCCTAATCTATAACCACACCTTGCGTCTAAAGATAGGGGCTATCTGCGATTCATTTGGTAAATTTCCTTCCTGGGTATGATTTGATTAGCTTAAATCTTCAAATAAAAAACAACCCCTTTTTTCGAGGTTGTTTGAAGAGGGGGATATGGAATCAATTAATTTTAATCGGCGGGGATTGGTTGACTAAATAAATATTCTCCACCAAGGTTCCCAAAAAATTAATAGCCTGAGTCTTATAAAATAGGACTCAGGCTGTTTATATGTGTTTTTTTATACTTGTCTACTTGACAGTGTCACTTCATTATGTGAGGATCTTTATTTTGTAAAAAACAGAAACAGAAAGTCGCTCCATTGACTTCCTGTTTATTATGTTTTTAACCAATTAATTGTCTAATTCGCTGTAATGCCATTTCTACCATATCACTCGTCACTTCCCGATGGGTAACGAAACGAATGATGCCTTCATCGAATGGAACGGCTAATATTCCGGCTTCCTTCAGACGAGCAAGAAACTCTTCGTTTGATAGACCTGTTTCTTGAATATTGCATAGAATAATATTCGTTTCGACACCATTTACATCCACCTGTAAACCAGGAATGGTGGATAATCCTTCCGCAAGCTGACGGGCGTTCGCGTGGTCTTCTGCTAAGCGATCCACCATTTTTTCTAATGCAATAATTCCCGGGGCTGCGAGTACACCCGCTTGGCGCAATCCTCCGCCGAGGCGCTTTCTCCATTTGCGCGCTTCCTTAATAAACGATTTACTTCCGGCTAATATACTTCCGACTGGTGCAGAGAGTCCTTTAGAAAGGCAAACTTGGACGGTGTCAACATATTGCGTAAATTCTGTTACAGGAACACCAGCAGCTACGGCCGCGTTAAACAATCTTGCACCATCAAGATGGACCGGAATATCTTTTTCTTTGGCGATTTCGTAAATGGCTTTCATCGTTTCAATTGGAATGACTTTTCCGCCGGCTTTGTTATGGGTATTTTCCAAACAGATTAATCCGGAATAGGGATAATGAATGTCTTCACCGCGAATCGCTTTTTTAACATCAGAAGGGTCCATCGCTCCTTTAGTTCCGCGAATTGGTCTCGTTTGGACGCCTGCTAACGCAGAGGCAGCACCTGCTTCATATAGAAAGATATGGGATTCAGCTTCCAAGATTACCTCATCCCCCGGGCGGCAATGAGTCAAAATCGCCACTTGGTTTCCTTGTGTACCACTTGTGACAAACAATGCGTCTTCTTTTCCGAGGATTTTAGCTGCCAGTCTTTCCAAACGGTTGACGGTAGGGTCCTCGCCATACACGTCATCCCCAACCTCAGCAGAGAACATCGCTTCTCTCATTTCTTCCGTTGGCTTTGTCACCGTATCGCTTCGAAAATCAATCATATTCATGCGGTTTCTCCCCTAAACGTTTTTTTATCACCATTATATAGAAGAAGTTGTCCAATCACCATTAAAATGAGTGAATTTTTAGGGACAGTCCCGCACTGCTTTAAAGCAGTGCGGGACTGTCCCTCAACGCTTTAAAGTAGTAGGGGACTGTCCCCAAATTACAATTTATTTTAAAATTGTTTTCCCCAATTCCTGCTCTACCTCCTATATAGCAGGTGGGGAGGTAGATTGTATGATTCAACAAAAACCGATTGAGAATTTTAGAGAGTATAGTCAGTTTGAGTCGTTGAAGGATTTTAACAATAATATCGAGGCGTTTTTGTTTGAACACAAAAAAGATTTTACGCGTTCGGAGTTAATTGCGTTTAAAGGAATCGTCCGCTTTTGTGCGAAAGTGTATGGGGTGTCGAATGCGTCTATAAATACGATTTTACGTGCCATTAAAGATCGACATAACGGGCATGGGGTGTCTGAAAGTACCTTTCATCGGATGAAGCGGAAATGCGTCAAGTTAGGGATTTTAACGGTAAAAGAAACGGTTAGAAAAGATGGCTCGCAATCTAGCAACCTGTGGATATTTAATCGTTTTTTAAAGAAAGATGAATCTCGTTCGAACGGAAATGACACCCCTTGCAACCAACGAAAACAGGAAGATACCGCGAAAAATAAGCAAACAAAAGTTGAGCAATTGACACCCCAAAAAACTAGTCATCATTCTTTTAAAACTAGCAATCTAAATAATAAACGTAATGACGTTCCACTAGACTACACATATACAAGCAATCGAGTGCCGAAGGAATTTCGTAATCTCGTGAACTGTTTTTTTGACAATTACAAAATGATCGAAGAATTGTGGAAAATTATCACCATCCAAACACGGTACTTAACGTATTACACACTTCAAGACAAAGTAGATCTTGCAGTGGACACATTTAAGCAATTAATCCGTAACTTGAAGCACGGACGCAAGATCAAAAACATGTTTGGATATTATTGGGGAATCGTGAATAATTTCTTAGACGCTGAAATGTTTGAAATTATGAACGAAGTGGCATAAAACGGACGAAAAAGCAGGTAAATCTTCAAAATCCGAAGTAGGTGAACATTAGTCACACAGTGGAAGGAAATTTATCCATTCCACAAATTACTAAGGTTTTATAATTGGAGATTACCCATCCTTATTGAAAGTTGTAAGTTTCGATATTGTGACAACTTGGTTTCAAACATTCTTTTTAGTTTTATATTCTTTTTTGAAATTATATAATATCTATAAGTTTTTAAATAATCAAAATTATGTCAATTAAAAAGGGTAGACTTATCTATTCCGACCTATTACATCAAACTAAGTTACTCCCAAAAGTATCCCATTATAATATCTATTTTTTAGGAAGGTGGTAGCTATGAGCAAACGAAATATTCAGGAAGAGCTAAATCTTGAAGGACTCCGAACCGAAACCTTGGTCGTACACGGCGATGATTGGGTGACCGATGATCGAACCGTGGCTCCGCCGATTTATTACTCAGCTACATTCCGTGCACAAAATTCCAGTGAATTCGCGGAAATGGCGGAAACTCCTCGCCATCCCCAGTATTATACGCGTTACGGAAATCCGGTGCATGAACGTGTAAAGAAGATTATGGCAGAACTTGAAGGTACAGAAACCGCACTGGTAACTGGCTCTGGGATGGGAGCCATTGCTACGACCCTTCTAGCGCTTGTTAGCGCAGGCGACCATGTGATTGCACAGACACGGCATTATATGAGTACTGCTAAGATTATGGACGAGATGTTGCCGCGATTTGGTGTCGAAGTAACCTTGGTCGAACAAACAGATATCTCCGCCTTTGCCGATGCAATACGGCCTAACACAAAGCTAATCATGGTGGAGACGCCTGCAAATCCGACTTTAGTGGTAACTGATCTGGCCGCCGTGGTGGATTTAGCCCGCCCGCATGGCATTATCGTTGTGGCTGATAACACGTTTGCGTCACCGATTAACCAACGTCCTCACGATTTTGGCGTCGATGTGGTCGTTCACAGCGCAACGAAGTATTTAGGTGGACACCATGATTTGACAGCGGGTGTCATCTGTACCACTGAGGAGTTAGCCGAACGTATTTGGCACACCCATATCTCTATCGGCTCGGTCCTTTCGCCAATGGATGCGTGGTTGTTGTTGCGTGGTCTGCGTACGCTTCCGATGCGGATCGAACGCATCAATTCCAATGCCTTAGCTTTAGCTGAATTTTTGGAGCAGCAGCCACAGGTAGAGCGGGTGTATTATCCGGGGCTTCCTAGCCATCCGCAACACGAATTAGCAAAACGCCAGATGAAAGGATTCGGAGCAGTCATTGCCTTTGCGATTAAAGGCGGTTATGAAGAAACGCAGCGATTCGTATCATCGTTGAAATTGCCTCCTAACGCGGTTAGTCTGGGCGGGATCGATTCCCTTGTCGTACATACAGCAGCGATGTGGGAAGGTGTGATGAACGAGGAGCAAATGCGGATCGCTGGGATTCCGTCGAATTTTGTGAGATTCTCGGTAGGTATCGAGCATATCGAAGACTTGAAAGCGGATGTGCTGCAAGCTCTGCAGAAAATTTGAGTACGCGAGCATTCTCCCTCCATTAAATGAAGTATAGGAGGAAGAGGTTCATGGGATAATAAAAATATAGAAGTAATGGTTGGTTGCGTAATCCCCTTAAAGAAAAAATCAGTCAAATAGAACCTTAAAAATTTGGGTAAAATAGAATGGTTAATGAAATCACGTATGTCATTATAAGTTCTATTAAATAAAACATACATAAGGACCAAAGAGTCGGTCCTTTTTCTTTTTTGTGAAAAACCAACAAACAGTGCCTTAATTTCCGCAACTTAACAATTGTTTTTTAAAAGATTGTTGTTTTTAGTTTAATACGATTGGTTGTGTATTTTGAATTTTCTGCTAAAATTATAGAAAACTAAAAATTAGAGGAATGGGAAGAATGAAAGTAGAGTATTTTATTGGAATTGTCCCACCAGAAGAATATTTGAAACGGATTGAGAATTTTCAAAGAAAATGGATAAACAATTTAGGTGTAGAACCACATATAACTTTGAAAGCACAAGGAGGATTAACTCCAGATAAAAAGTGGATAGACAAAGTAAAAGTATGTAAGAATTTCAAACCCTTTCAAATATCATTGGATAAACCTATGTATTTTGGAGATAACATTTTATATTTGAGTGTTAAGTCAAACGAGTTACTCAACTTACATTAAAAAATCGTGCAAGAAATTTCACCATCAGAAGATTTAATAAAACAGTATTTTGAACTTGATGCCTTTGTACCTCACTTAACATTGGGAAAAGAACAGGATGGTGGAAACATTTCAAGAACTGAAAAATACGGAAAAATTGGCAGAAAAAGAATTAACGCCTTATCCCAAATTTGAAGTTGATTTTATTAGAATTTATGAACTATACATTGATAAGCAAAGATATGATAGATATTTAGATATCCCTTTAAGCAATTGACCTCTCAAAGGTGAGGTCTTTCTTAATGCACTTCATTACATTAAACCGTTACAATATCTAGATACCTTTCATATCCATCTTGCCACATTCTTAACCGCCTCCATAAACCGCATTATATACGTTCATCCAGTATGGTCAAGCAACAATCTATACGAAAACAGCCAATAAGAAAGAACACCAATCTCCGAATAATAGCTTTATTCTAAAAAGGGGGCATTGCGTTAGAGGTTGAATTGATATTTTCTCTCTACTAAAAATGAAGTGTTTCTACCACATGAGAATACACGGAAAGTTATACGAAAGATTTAATAGAAATTGCAGAATCTCGGTAATGAAAAAAATTTAAACTGTTTAGTTATTAGTAAATGAAAGTGTTATTGTTTTTAGTTCAAATTGTTGATTTTTATTAATATATAGATTATTCTTAATATTAAAAATATAAAGATAATTTATGTATTTAGGTGGAGATTTTTGCGTATACGTATTTTACCGATAGATTGATAAATAGGAGGGAAAACCATGGGGGCAATGAATCTAGGCTATATGCTAAGCCGGTCGGCTGCGGCTTATTCAGATCACATCGCCATTATTCACGGTGACTTGGAGTTGACGTATCGGGAGTTTAACGAGCGCGTTAACCGGATTGCAAGCGCGCTTCGCCAACTTGGTTTAGAGGCAGGAGACCGGGTGGCCATATTTTCGCCCAACCGTGCTGAGATTCTGGAGGTGCTTTTTGCAACGTGGAAGGCTGGCTTGGTCGCTGTACCGATGAACTTTCGCCTCCACCATGATGAGGTGCGCTATATTTTAAACCATAGCGAAGCCAAGGTTCTTGTATACGCAGGTATTTTCCAGGATGCAATTGATCGGATTGCTCAGGACCTAACCGAAACTCGGATTGCGGTCTGTCTGGACAGGGTAGGGGAAGAACAGTTTTTTCAAACGGTTCTAAACTATCACGAACTTTTGAATCGTGGAGACGCTGCTGAATGGATGGAGCAGGTTGATGGGGACGATCTAGCGTGGCTCTTTTACACCTCTGGGACCACGGGGCGACCGAAAGGGGTCATGTTGACGCACCGTATTCTATTGCTAGCGACTTTGAATGTCTGTGCAGATATTTATCCGTTTGGGCAAAATGACATAGGATTACATACAGCACCGCTCACCCACGGTTCTGGTTTATATGCCCTTCCACTAATCGCCAAGGGGGGCACAAATGTGATTCTGACTGCATCCCGCTTTGATCCGGAAACAGTGTTTGCTTCGATTGAGAAGCACAAGGTCACTGTGCTTCCATTCATGGCACCAACGATGGTGAAGCGCTTGACCGAATCTGAAGTACGCAACAAATACGACTTAAGAAGCCTGCAGTGCATCATTTACGGTGGAGCTCCTATGTATGTAGAGGATTTAATCGCGGGGATAAAGGCGTTTGGACCGGTGTTTGCCCAGATTTACGGACAAGGCGAATGTCCTATGACGATAACTGGCCTCAGCCGAGAAGAGCACGATTTAACTTGCCCTAAACGCCTCGCTTCTGCCGGTACAGCTCGTATGGGCGTTCAAGTACGCGTTCAGGATGCTGACGGCAATGAGTTATCTCCAGGGACTGTCGGTGAGATTGCCGTTCAAAGCGATCTCGTCATGAAAGGGTATTGGAAAAATCCTGAGGCGACCAACGATACAATCGTGAACGGCTGGATGCGTACAGGAGATGTCGGTTACATAGACGAACAAGGGTACCTCTACATCTTGGATCGAACAAAGGACATGATCATCAGCGGAGGAAACAACATCTACCCGCGGGAGGTGGAGGAGGTATTGTTACGTCATCCTGCTGTGCAAGAGGCGTGTGTTTTTGGTGTTCCTGATCGGGAATGGGGAGAGTCGGTGAAGGCTGTTGTGGTGTTAAGACCAGGGCAAGCAGCCACTGAAGAGGAGTTGATTGCTTTTTGCCGGGATCATCTAGCCAGTTATAAAAAGCCACGGTCGGTCGACTTCGTCGAGGCGCTGCCAAAGAACGCCTACGGCAAAGTGCTTAAGCGTGAACTCCGCGCTAAGTACTGGGAAGGGTTTACACGTATGGGATCGATGTGACGCGGCGACTTAATACGAAACTATAAAAGGTCAAGAAGAAATAGATATAAATGTGTGGTTAATATAAAAGGCGAAATAGATATCCCCGCTAGACGTACTTTTACATTGGGTGACAAACCTATGACCTCTTTTTCATAAAATTAGTATAAGTAGTTCCGTTTTCGTGGAGAAGCATAAGAAATCACATAATCAATTAAAAGCCGAAATCACCATTGTGATTTCGGCTTTTCTAATACTTGTAATATCAACAATTATTGGATTTTAACCATATAAATACGCATAGCAAATAACACATTATAAGGGACAATAGCTATTGGTCTACCTGATAATTTGGATGTTAAAAGTGGTGAGATTTACTTTATGGTTGAAAGAATGGCTAAAAACTATGTCGGTGCACTGAAAATTATTAAGGAATTTAAATTTCTCGAAAGTTATCACTTGAATACTGATACAACTAACGCTGCAAATATATATGAATAAGGATATATATTTTTTACAAAGTGAGATCGAAACAGCAATTGAGCTAATGCAAAGATCCTGAGACATGCTAATTTATCCGACGAAAGAATATGTCTTGG
Source organism: Aeribacillus pallidus (assembly GCF_050478865.1). Classification (NCBI taxonomy): domain Bacteria; kingdom Bacillati; phylum Bacillota; class Bacilli; order Caryophanales; family Bacillaceae; genus Aeribacillus; species Aeribacillus pallidus. Next base: position 14,962 of record NZ_JBCNBW010000065.1, read on the forward strand.
TTGTACTTATAGGGGGCTTGGGAGATATACAAAGCTATTGGATATAATCAACAGGCAGTTGCGTTTTTTAAGCTTTTTAGAGAGATGAATTAACCGAGTAAAAGAAATTGAGGGTTTAATGAATTAGTTACTCATTTTTTATTGTGCTAGCGGGCAGCATTAGTCAATAAACCTCACCCTTTTTCGCTTCGATAACCTACATCTCAGATACGTACTCATTTATGTTACCAAAATGAATATCTTATTGAAGTAACCATATTAATTACGGAGGAATCGAGCATGGGATACTTTGTTACTGTAGAGCCTGGTGTAAATATATATGTGGAAGATATTAACCCAGGGGGTAGCAAGACAATAGTGTTTATACATGGTTGGCCGTTAAGCCATAAACAATTTGAATATCAGTTTGATGTTCTTCCCGCATTGGGTTACCGCTGTATTGGTATAGACTGGAGGGGTTTTGGGAATTCGGATAAACCAATCAGTGGCTACACTTATAACAGACTGGCAGATGATATCCGTACTATAGTTGGTACCCTACAATTAGATAATTTTACGCTCTTGGGTCACTCTACGGGTGGAGCAATTGCGATTCGATATATGTCTCGATACAATGGTTACGGAGTATCCAAACTTGTCCTTATTGACGCTGCAGCTCCAACAGGCTTTTCTACAGAAACTGCTAATAAACTTCTTAAGGAAACGTTAAATGACCGCCCAAAGATGATGCAGGCAATAACGGATAGCTTTTTCTTTCAGTATATAACTCGGCCATTCTCGGACTGGTTTTTCCAAATGGGATTACAGGCTGCGGGATGGTCGACCGGGGCAGTCATTGTTTTATTAAGAGATGAGAAATTGTATGAAGATCTTCCAAAAATAGTTACTCCCACTTTAATTATTCACGGCATTCATGATAAAGTTATTCCATTTTCACAAGCTCAAGAACTAAATCAAAAATTAAGAAATTCAATACTAGTCCCGTTTCAATATAGTGGTCATGGAGCTTTCTGGGAAGAACGTGATAAGTTTAACCAGATATTGACACAATTTATTTAGTTAAAAATTTAATTTATTTAAATAAACGGAGAAGGATTGCACAATAGTCGTGTCCTTTTATGGGCAGTAAAATTTGTACGCTGCTTATCAGGTCTAGTCCATTTTCAAATTAACTTGCTTCCTTTGTTTAAAGCAAGTATACTTTTTAAATTTTTATTTTAGTCATTTGGTCTAATTCTAACTGTAATCATATATTTTATATGAAGGATAAAATATGAGCATTTTTTATGTAACCCATACCATATGAAATAGGTGAGACCAAAATGTTTGTAGTTTATTTTTACGAAAACAAAAATCTTTTATTAAGTCAGTTGGTTAAACGTCTTCCATCCGTTGGTGAAGATTTAACAATCAAAGGTCGTAAAGGAAAAGTTTCAAGTGTAAATTGTATTGATGAAAAAATTTTTCATGTGCAAGTTATCTTAGAAAATGTTAGAAAAAATAAACTTATTGTTGATAATTCAAAAAAGAAAAAAAGGTAAGCAAGTAAAATTTGTTAATCCCTTCTCTAGGGATCAAAACAGAGTAAAATTAATACAAATAATGTTTTAAAGAGTCCTTTGCAATTTTATTTAGGGTAGTTAAAAAAAGAACGCACATGTTAGAAATGTCTAATATGTGCGTTCTTTAATTAGCTGTTCATTATCTAAAGCACCCGTTAGCCATCCATGAAGCGCAAAAAACAGCCCTTCACCACAGAGATAGATTCATTATTCTACCTCTACTATTCATTTTGATTAAAAATAAAATCGTTTTAGGCCATATGTAAGTGGGGCGCAAACTCATGCTTGTACAAAACAGTGCATAAAAAAGTCCGCTTCCTTGGCTCCTATGATAGGGTTCCACTTCAACATAGAAGGAAGACGGACGATCATGATGGTTTTTTTAAAAGATCTATTCACAAACTCACGCCATATTATCGTGGTTTCACTTTATTGTGGGATGAAAGTAGAGCAGACCCAACTAGATAAACCGAACTCGTTTAAGAAAAAATTGCATTTCTCAGTTGCTTCATTCGAAAGACTTTCTTTCGTTTGGACTCGTTAGGCTACTTATTATGAATTCACATGTTTTTTGTTATTCCGTACTGCAAAGATAATAGTACCTGTCCAAACAATTAATATAGATACGTAAATGATAGGGATCCATAAATCATTAATTGACCAAGCATTAAGTAATGTTTGGGCATTGGTTAATATGATAAAACCTCCTACAAGGACTCCTAATAAATGCGAAGGTAATCTTTTTACTAACCATGCCGCAATGGGGGCTGCAATAATTCCTCCTAACATAAGAACGATGACCCAAAACCAGTTAACTTCTTTCCAACCTAGCGAAATAAGAAATCCTATAGAGGCAGAAACAGCTATCGCAAACTCACTTGTATCGACCGTACCGACCACTTTTCTAGCTGAAGTGCCTTTTTTGGATAATAGCACCGGAGTTGTAATGGGTCCCCAACCGCCTCCACCAGTTGCATCTGCAAATCCGGCAATGAATCCTAATGAAATAGATTGTTTTCTAGATAAGTTGATCGATTTCTTCTCACTACCTTGATTGCATCGAAAGAGAAAGCGAAACAGAACATATATCCCAAGTGTTAATAAAAACAAAGAAATATACGGTTTTACAGCATCACCTGGTAAATTGCTTAAAAAACAAGCTCCTACAAATGCTCCAATAGAACCGGGAATGATTAATTTTTTTACAGCTTGGCGATCAACATTTCCAAATTTAATATGAGAAATACCAGAAGCTGCAGTCGTTACCACTTCAGAAAGGTGTACGGATGCCGAAGCTATGGCAGGAGCAATTCCAAATGTTAACAAAAGTGATGACGAAGTGACACCGTACGCCATTCCCAATGAGCCATCAATTAGTTGGGCTAAAAAACCGATAACCGCAAATATAATGAGTTTTCGCATTGTTGACATCCCACAAAAACAGCCTCCTTTTTTGCTTTTATAAACTGATGCACCTTATTATGGGAATTGTGCTAAAGCCTATATTATTAAATGCAGATCAGAAAAAAGTGATACTGTTGAAGCACAAAATTAAATATTTAGCTCTCGAGCGTAATAGACATTTTGTTGAATCTTTTGAAACCGGTTCTGGTGCAGAAATCAATCCAATCGAAGGGGTATTGCAAAAGCATTACGTGTACATCATAGGGGCATAAAAAAATCCACCCAATATGGAGAATGTCCCATACCTAAAGGTGGATGCTTGTTTTTTATTTTTTAGGCAAATTCATGCTTGAATGTGTAAGAATTTTTCCGCAGATACACTTGCTCTTCATCGTATTTAATAAATCATTGTTATCCGTCTTTCTCTCCTGTATCCGATTCTTCTTCACTATTGATATCCAACTTTTCTCCGCCACAAGAAATATACGAATACACTTCCATATCTTCTTTTGTTTTCGACATTCCTTGAATATATGGTTTGATTAAATCCTTAAAATCTTCTGAAACCCCTTTATCTTGCAAATGTCCGAAAACATACATTTTTTTTTCGTCCATCAAAAAGGTTAAATATCCCACGGCTTTTTGATTTTGATTCACCACATTTAATACGTGAAAATAGGGCGTAAATACTTCTGGTGAAAAATAAATTTGCAATGAAGGTACCCCCTTTTAAGTAAACTGCAACTTTTGAAATAATGAGTCGCTCGACTCTTCGGGTGATCCTTGTTTTTTAACACGAATCAAAAACAAGCATAAAATAGCAACAATTAACGTTAAACCAGCAGTAGACAAAAACATCCCTGTCTTTGACCATTCCATTAACAAACCATAAATTGGCGGACCGATGGCAGCACCTAAAAATCGAACCGACCCGTAAAGGGAAGTGACAAAACCTCTTCGATCAGCTGAAACTGCCCCAGTTATAAAGCTGTTAATACAAGGAAGAACCAAACCTGTGCCAATGCTACTAATGACGAGAATGGATAAAAACGGAATAAGGCGATCAAAAAATACGAGCGTTGAAAATGAGACTGTCATTAGTAAAAGCCCAATAATAATTAACTGTTTCATTAGTTTCATTTTCTTGCCAATTTTGTTGCCTGTTATGTAGGAAGTGGTCGTCATAAAAAGCAACGGAATGGCTAATATCGCACCCTTTAGTAGCCCGTCTATTTTGTAGGTTTTCTCTACGATATCAGAGATATAAAAAAGGATTCCAAACAAAGTAAATAAACAAGTTGCTCCTGCTAAATAGGCCGTAAAGAGCCATCGGCCTTCATGCTTGAAGACTGTAAACAACCCCTTTACATAGTTTTTAACAGGCAGATGATCATTTTTCGTTCGTTTTTCTTTTATAAAAAATATTGTCAATAAAATGGAGATTAAACAAAAGATTGGAAATACAAAGAAAGCAGCATACCAAATAATTAAAGCGATTAAAGAACCAATAATGGGTGAAATAACTTTTCCAAATCCGTTGGATGCTTCAACCAATCCAAGTACTTTACTTTGCTGGCCTCCCTTAAACAAGTCTCCGGTTAAAGCCATGGCTATAGGCGCTGTTCCAGCTGCCCCTATACCTTGAATAACCCTTCCAGTTAAAATCCACATGTATGCATGTGAAAACCATGCGGCAGCAAAACCGGCTAACAGTCCTCCTGCTCCATACAAAATTAATGAGGGAATTATAATGGCTTTTCGGGTAAACCGATCGGACAAATACCCTAGTAACGGAATGGAAATCGCTGCGGCAACAGAAAAAACAGTAATAATTAAGCTGACTTTAAATTGTGTCAAATTTAGTTCAGCCTTTATCTTTGGAAGAATCGGGATAAGCATAGAGTTACCTAACACTAAAATTAATGGAATAGAACCAATCGCAGCTATTGTCATTCCTGTATGTTTATTTTTAGACAAAGGCGATATCAACTCCTTAACGAGAAAAATTGGAACACTTTCATATTTTAAGTCAACTTTCTTTCCTCTATTCGCTAAATAAATAGATAGTTTAAATACAAAGGTTGTATTTATACACCAATCGCCTATGAACTGAATAGCATAGCAATTGTAAGGAAAAGGAGGCGAGTACCCAAATATGAACTTTTTGTCATTACCTACAAGAGTAAAAAAAAACCGTCGTTACGGTATTACCGTTATAGCTGACTTTGGTATCCCAGTTGGTGAATTAACTCATATTTTATCCGATTATCATTCTTTTATTGATCTTGCAAAAATCGGAATCGGTTCAGCCTATGTAACACCCAATTTGAAAAGAAAAATCGAATTGTACAAGGAATATGATATTCAGCCATATTGTGGCGGGACATTGTTTGAAAAAGCCTATTATCAAGAAAAAATCAATGAATATGTTGAATTTTTAAAGGATCTCAAAATAGAGTGGATTGAAGTTTCAGACGGCACATTGGACATTCCGCTAGAGAAACGAATTGAATTGATCAACCAAATGAAAAGTTTATTCCACGTGATTGGTGAAGTTGGATCTAAAGATCACTCGAAGGTGTACACAAATACCCAATGGTTAGAAGAAGTTCAAGCACTCTTAGAAGCAGGCTGCGAATATATCATGGTGGAAGGAAGAGATTCAGGAACCGTGGGGATTTATGAAAGTGATGGAAAAGTAAAAAAACATTTAATAAATGATTTCATTCAATACACCGATATACGGAAAATCATTTTCGAAGCTCCAACACCAAAACAGCAAATGTTTTTCATTAATCTTTTAGGCCCAAACGTAAATTTAGGAAATGTCAAGCCTCAAGATATTTTAATGTTGGAAGCTCAACGCTCTGGACTGAGAAGCGAAACATTTTTTTTGGAGGAAACCAAATGCTTATTTTCTTAATTCGTCATTTACCGACGGATTGGAATAAGAAAGGACTGCTTCAAGGAAGAAGAGATGTCCCGATCGATCCAATCACACCAAATGTTTCGAAACAAATTCAAAAAAATAAACAACTATTAAATGAAATGGGTCCGTTTGATATCGTTCTAACTAGTACGTTAAAAAGAACCCAACAAACTGCCACTCATTATGGATTTACAAATTATAGATGTGAAGAACTCTTAGATGAGTTAGATTTTGGCTCATTTGAAGGCATAGAAAAAAGGAAATTAATTGAAAAATACCAAAGTGAGTGGTTGGAACATCCGAGACATCTCGTTTTGGGAGAAAGTCTTGCTGATTTTGAAAATCGGATTTTCGCTTTTTTAGAAAAATATGCATCCTATCAAAAGATTTTAGTATTTGGGCATGGTTCTTGGATCCGAGCAGTTACATCCATCCATGAAATCGGAAATGTCAATAAAATGAATCAGATTGTTGTTGAAAACAATACGTTAATACCATTGGATTTTATCAATCATTCTTTAGGGGGGAACCATCATTGGGTAGCACACTAACTTATGATCGTTGGGATCAAGACTATGTACAACAATTGCAAAATGGTTTCAAAGATTTTGTCGATGTCATTAAATGGGCGTATAAGGAATACGAAGAAAAAATGATTTATGCGTGCAGTTTTGGTGCTGAAGGTGTTGTATTGGTCGACATCATTAGTAAAATAAACCCTTTTGCGAAAATTATTTTCCTTGATACGGATTTGCATTTTAACGAAACATACGAATTAATCGATCGAATAAAAGAAAAATACCCGACTTTAAAGATTGAAATGATAAAATCTGATATTTCTGTCAATCAGCAAAACGCAAATTATGGTGACCGTTTGTGGGAGAAAAATCCGAATCTTTGTTGTTACCTACGTAAAATTCAGCCTTTGAAAAAAGTTTTAACCAATCATGATGCCTGGATGACTGGTCTTCGCCGTGAACAGTCTTCCACAAGGAAAAACATCAATTATATTAACAAAGATGATAAATTTGAAAAAATAAAAATTTGTCCTTTAATTGACTGGTCATGGGAAGATGTCTGGTCCTATATTCGTATTCATCAAATTCCATACAATCAACTCCATGACCAACATTATCCGAGTATTGGTTGCGAACCATGTACCGCTAAAGTGTTGGAAGGAACCAATTTGCGGGCAGGGCGTTGGATCAATAAAGAAAAAACAGAATGTGGGCTTCATAAATAAAGAGAAAATATTGGAGGTAACAAAATTGACAAGAAGTATCCCTCATGGAGGAAAATTAGTCAATCGATTTTATCCAACATACAATCTATCTGATATTAAACATGACATTCCGTTGGATCAGATGGCATTAAGTGATTTAGAACTAATTGCTACTGGAGCATACAGCCCATTAGAGGGGTTTATGGATCAAAAAAATTACGAATCCGTCGTAAAGGATATGAGGTTAGCATCGGGTGAACCGTGGTCGATTCCTATTACTTTAACGGTCAGCCGTGAAAAAGCCGCTCAATTAAAAATTGGCCAATTTGCCAAACTGGTGATGAATGGAGAAGTTTACGGTGTCATCGAAATATCGGATTTATTTTCCCCAGATAAAGAACAAGAAGCCATTAACGTCTTTCGAACAAAAGATCTTGCTCATCCAGGTGTTGCAAAATTATGGAGCCGTCCAGATGTATATGTAGGTGGCCCGGTCATTATGGTCAAACGTTTGAAAAAAGCAAAATTTAGTGAGTATTTACTTGATCCTTCTCATACAAGAGAAATATTTAAAAAAAGAAAGTGGAAAACCATTGTCGGTTTTCAAACGAGAAATCCGGTGCATCGGGCTCATGAATATATTCAAAAATGTGCGTTAGAAACCGTTGATGGTCTTTTTTTACATCCGCTCGTCGGTGAAACGAAATCTGACGATATCCCAAGCGATATCCGGATGGAAAGCTATGAAGTGTTGCTAAAAAAATATTACCCAACAGACCGTGTACTGTTATCCGTTTTTACAGCCTCTATGAGATATGCTGGACCAAGGGAAGCTATCTTTCATGCCATCGTTCGGAAAAACTTTGGCTGTACCCATTTTATTGTCGGACGGGATCATGCTGGTGTAGGAAGTTATTACGGTACTTATGATGCGCAAAAAATATTTTCCTATTTTTCTGACGAAGAATTAGGGATTCAGCCGTTATTTTTTGAACACAGTTTTTATTGTTTACAATGCGGGGGAATGGCATCTGCCAAAACTTGTCCACACAATAAAGAAGATCGAGTGATATTGTCAGGAACCAAAGTACGACAAATGTTAAAACAAGGCATAAGACCTCCAAAAGAATTTAGTCGTCCGGAGGTCATCGATGTACTAATGAAGAATGAAAAGCAGCCAATATAGGGGAGATGAGGATTTATGAAACAAAGTCATATTATTTGGCATCCTGCGCTTGTAACCAAACAAGATCGGCAACGATTAAACCAACATAAAAGTTGTACATTATGGTTTACAGGACTATCTGGTTCAGGAAAATCGACATTGGCGAATACCGTTGATAAGAAATTATTTGAAAAAGGGATCAGAAGTTATGTATTGGATGGAGACAATATTAGACACGGTTTAAACAAAGATCTTTCGTTTAGCAAAGAGGATCGAAAAGAAAATATTCGCAGAATTGGGGAAGTAGCTAAACTTTTTGTTGACAGTGGTCAAATTGTTTTAACGCCATTTATATCTCCCTTTCGTAAAGATCGGGATATGGTTAAAACTCTTTTTTCTAAAGGGGAATTTTTTGAAATATACGTAAAATGTCCATTAAATGTTTGTGAATTTCGGGACCCAAAGGGTTTATACAGTAAGGCAAGAAAAGGGGAAATTCATGAATTTACAGGTATTAGTTCCCCTTATGAAGAGCCGCTGAATCCTGATTTAATAATCGAAACAAATCTGTTAACGATCGAAGAATCAGCGGAAAAGATCATTTCTTTTTTACAAGAAAAAGAAATCATCTAATTCTTTGATCGTTACTTTTTCCGCCAACCTAGAGAAATAAAAGGAAAGCTTGGCCATTTTAAATAGTAAATGATATCAATTATATTCGTTGAAATGGTTTGACATAATATCGCATAAAAAACGATTTTAAAATCAATAACCGAGGCCGTTAATATAAAGATAAAAAGGTTGAGCCCAAGCATCACTTTCCCTGGACTCCAGCCTTTATAAGTTGCAATCATCAATGCAGGAATGACCATCCCTCCGCTAGAAGCTCCATGACGAATTAATATTCCTACTCCAATCCCAAAGAGAATGCTGCCGCATAATAGATCCAGCCAAAGGTTCACGTGCGGGAATGAAACGTATTCCGTTATTAGATTTACGGTAATAGATGTAATTGTCACCGAATACATGGTTCGAATCGTCCAAGAGTAGCCAAAGTATTTCAATGCTAAAACTAAAAAAGAGAAATTGGCAACCCATAATGCAAGGCCTAACGGAAGATGCAACCAATGGTTCATTAAAATCGCCAATCCTGCGGCTCCACCTGATGGAATGGAATGCGGGAACAAGAAAATGGCCATAGAAGTTCCTTGCACGACAGCACCAATGAAAAGTAAAACATATGTATATAAATGACGATTCATTTTCTTTAACGACCTTTCTAGGATGATATTTCTATTCATAATATCTTTAGATCTTTCTCTTGTCCATTTTATGAGAACAAGTGGACATATATGTTTGAAAAAATCGCCTGTATTGGGCGATTTTTTCGGGCAGTCTGAGAGGAGAATGAACTCTCCTCTTTTTTGTTGGATTTAACACTGAATTTATGTCCGGCTCTTTTACTGGCTTGTATAAATTAAATCATATGTTTCCTTGTGCGGGTAGTTCGGATCATGATGATCTTGCCTGTCTGTTAAATAGGATATGTATCTAAAATATATATGTATAGGCGAGTATAAAAATCCAATGGAAGATTCTGTTTTTGTATTATGATACATCCAACAGATCCTAAAAATGAGAAAAGATATCGGTAAAGTGGCTTATTTTTATAACAGAGAACAAATTTTTAGGTGGGGAATTGAAAAGTCAATCAATAATGTCTCCATTATTAATCTTAGTACTAAGTATCGTATGTGGATTATCGGCATTTCTATTGGGTATTAATGATTACACTACAGCTGGTGAAATATTTCTGTTTGTTTTTTTACTGATCATTAGTTCAGTATTATCAGGAATTAATTTTTTTCGCAGAAATCAGTCAAAGGTGTATCGCTATTTACTGATACGTAAAAAACAAATTAATCCTTAATTAGGAATAACGATTAAAGAGCAGCCACCACAATAGCTGCTCTTTCTCTTTTATTCTTGCCGTTCGATTGTGTGGGCCATCGTCCAGAACGGTGAAAAACTTTCGACTTCATGAACGCCAACACAAGTAATTCTTAAATGTGGACGGGTTTTGTTTCCTTTAATTACATAAGACTCAGCTTTTGTTTCTTCGTTGTGAGCGGCCATCAGATAGACAACATCGTTGAACAATTCATGTTTCGGAATTCCTTCTGTAATTTCAAACACTTCATCGAACCCAGCCTCTAATGTCGTTTTCGTATTTTCTTTGATTACTACGAAGTTCACGTCATCTGAAAGTACTTCTATTCTCATGTAAATATCAGGATTGGCTTCTAACATGACGATGTCTCTGCCTGGTTCTTCTTCTGCAAATTGATACCCTTCCATCACATAAAAGGAATATCCTTGATTCTTGCTTTCCCGTAAGTAACTTATTTTTTCTTCTTTCATTCCCTCCATTTCATAAGTTAAAACCGTTTCGAATAAACGAATCGTTTGATCCTCTTTGGCAGGGGAGGATACTGGCGTGTCAGGATCGGTACCATTGTTATCTTCCGATGGCTCAGTGTGATCAACCGGGTGGTCAGGAGCTGGTTCAACAACTGGATCGTCATTCTCTGTCATAGGGGATGTATGTTGAGTGCTGCAGGCACTTAAAAAAACAAACAAAATGGTGCATATGATGGTCATTTTCCAATGTGTCATTTATTTTTCCTCCTTAGAGTTCAGTCAACAATTAGACTGATTTTGTTATGAAAAGGTTACGAATATTTGGATAGGTAAGAAAAAATAGGTGAATTCACCATTCCTCGTAGGTTTTATTTTGCTTTCATCTTTATACATATGAGGGGGAGGGATAAACGTGAACAACACAGTCATTGTGGTTTTAGTTATTTCTGTGCTCATTTGTAGCTTAATTGGTGTTTGGACAACCAAGATACAAAAACGAGCAGTAATTTTTTTTATAAATACTTAAATATAGAGAGCACTTTTAATCAAGAGGCTCTTTTTTTGCAAAAAATACTGAAACCAATCGGTTCCTAGGACGTAAAAAATTACAAAAGAATACATTGGTGATCGAGGTGAAATGACCGTGTCCACTAGTATGATCGCTTTTCTTATCATCATGGGGTTTACGCTTATTATTCATGGTGGAATGACGTATTTAGTTTTGAAGAAAAAAGAATATAGTTTTATATCAGGTTTTTACAATCGCTCGAAAGAAGAACAACAGCAATTAATTGAAAACGGATATCCACAAGCCATCGGGAAATTGCTCCTTTATACGTTTATCATTCTATTCGTTTCGGTCGTTTTAGCTTTGATTCGAGTCCCATATGGTTTTGAAATTGGTTTGGGGTTGTTCCTAATCGTCCTGCTAGGCGGAACAGTGTATGTTCAAAAATACGAATTAGCTCATAAGCGCAAAAAAAATTACTGGATTTCGGGAATTATTACGGTCATTGTTATTGTATTCGTTACGGTGCTAGTCTATTTTGGTTTTCAAGAAAACGAGATTATCATTGATGATCAGCATTTGAAGGTGACGGGTGTCTATGGGGTGGAATGGCCGATTGAGGAGATCAGTCAAGTAAAATTGTTGAATGAACTTCCAGAAGTAATTGTGAAAACGAACGGTTTTGCAGCCTTTGGTCGATTGAAAGGCTCATTTCGATTAGAAAAACCTTACGGTGGAGGGAAATTATTTGTTCACAATGGATATGAACCGTATTTATATGTTGAAAAAGGTGATGATTATATCATTCTTAATCGAAAGAATAATAATGAAACACAAAAGTTGTACGACGAGTTATTGGAAAAGGTAAAAACACGGTGATTCCACCAATGATGGGTGGGAAGATATTTCAATATGTCGTTTTCTAACGTTTACAGCAAACACGCTTTAATGGCTAATACATGTTTAAGGCATTTTTGACTCGCTTGATTTCTTTTTTGTTGTCAAACAATTCTTCCACGAGAATTTTTTGACCGTTTGCTACGTCAGTGAGCTGTTTGTCCATCTCTTTGATCGTTTGTTCAACTTGTTTCAGCCGATTATTCATGTCTGTCAATTGTTGATTCGTTTGTTCAAATTTTTGTTCGATTTGCTGAAAGCGTTGTTCAACTTGCTGAAAGCGTTGTTCAACTTGCTGAAAGCGTTGTTCAATTTGCTCAAAGCGTTGGTCGATTTGTTCGAATCGTTGGTCAATTTGTTCAAAACGACGATCGATTTGTTCAAAACGCTGGTTCGTTTGTTCCGTATGATTTTTTAGTTGATCCGCTAGTTCTTTAATCGCCTGTAAAATCATTTCATTTGTAATATTGACCATGGATGTCTCTCCTTTCTTTATTTTGATCATCAATCCCATTATAACATGACTGGGTATATCGACGTATTTATGTTTGTCTTTTAAATTATTGGTAAAAATTTCTTGAGAACAAAAGAATACAATAGTATCAGGCTAGTCTAAATAAACAATAAAACACCACTTGGAGGTGGTGTTTTAATAAAAATTATGATAGTAATGGGGAAATAAATCACAAATTATTGCTCTTTTAAGCTGTTTACAGAAACTGTTTGTTTATTATCTGGTTCATCAAGGGGGGAGATAGTGGCTGTTCCACTTTCTTCATCTACTTGTTGAATATAGATAGGCACCCCATTATAGGTTACATTCGCCATAACTGGAGAGGCAGCAATTTCTTTTGCTCGTTCTGTGTTCATGTAATGACCTCCTTTTGATTTGGAACAGTTATAATATTTACACCACATTCTTTAGATATACATGTTGTTATTCAATTACTTACGAGTTTAATTTTTTTATATACAAAAAAAACTCCACAAGATTGTGGAGGAAATCTACTTATATATAGGGATTGATGTTAAACGAAAGAAATGCCTCTTAGTTGAAAATCGGAAGTAAATACAAGACTGCGAAGAAATGAGCGGTCGAACCTGCTAATACAAATAGATGCCAGATGGCATGGTGAAATGTAAAACCTCTCCATACGTAAAATATTGCCCCAATTGTATAGAAGATTCCCCCTATTACTAGGAATATCAATCCTTTAGAAGAAAGACTCGCCATTAGAGGTTTCCATGCAATAACAACAAGCCATCCCATAACGACATATATAATGGTAGACGTGTATAAATATCGATTGACAAAAAAACATTTAAAAACTGTACCTATAACAGCCATGCCCCAAACGATAACAAACAACGTCCAACCGATGGCGCCTTTTACCGCTAAAAAAAGAAAAGGTGTATAGGTTCCAGCGATGAAAAAATAAATAAAGGAATGGTCGAAAATCTCAAAAAGTCGTTTTACTTTTCCTTCTGGGAGACCATGAGCAAGCGTAGATGATAAATATAACAAAAGCATGGTACTGCCAAACACACTAAAACTCACAACATGCCATGCATTTCCATAAATGGATGCCGATACGACCAAAATCACAAGTCCCACTATACTGAGCAATGCTCCAATCCCGTGAGTGATGGAATGGACTACTTCCTCCACTTTCGTAAACGTATGTGTGTTTGCCAAACTTTTCATTCCTTTCCATCTAGAACCGTTTCCTCTCATTTTACCATATTTATCTGGTGAGAAGACGGTGAAAATTGTAAAGAATGATAGCACCAAGACTCAAAATTGAGAATGTGGAACCCTTCATTTCTTCACTTTGTAGTTAACGTCTTCCGAGAAGTCTCCCTCCTCTAAGTGAATAGTAGGAGGGAGATCAATCAGAAACCGGTGTCTTCTGAGAAAATGACCCGTTTTCTGTATAAAAGAAAGGAGAAAATTCCTTCTTGCTACCGGCTATGCAAGCGGAAAATCACCCATTGTCGAAAAGGATACTACGAAAGTGAATCTTTCGTTTTTTTATTTTATTACAAAAATTTGGTAGTTAAATAGAATTTTTATAATATATATTTCTAAAAATTCTAAATTATTGTATTATTATTTTAGAAGCTGGAAATAAGACACCATGTTGACGAAATATGGAAATCAAGAAGGAGGATTCGGAATGGGGGAACCTGGGAATGGAGCAGTCATGGAGACGCCAATGGATCATCTGTTGGTTGAAAAGCTTTCAGATCCGCGAACGATTGAGCAACTAATCCGCCTGCTCGATCAGCTGGAGAATGTAACATTTCTTCTAGATATGCTGGAAAATTTTCTTCGGCGCGGACCAGAATTTGCTGATTCGATTAACGAACTTGTTATTTTGTTGCGACAAAGCGTAACTAGTTCAGAATATGCTACACGTTTGGAGCATGCATTAAACTCGTTGCAGCGAATGCAAGAATTCCTCGACTCTCCACAAATTCAAGAGCTGTTCAAATCTGATGTTTTAGATGTACGTTCGGTGCAAACAATTGGAAAAGTGTTTCGTTCATTGCATGAGGCCTCTAAAGAGTCGGAGGAAGCGGGAACGAAACGTGTGGGAATCATTGGTCTGATGAGGGCGTTAAGTGATCCCGAAGTGCAGCCAGCACTTAGTTTTGTTCTTCATTTTGCACGACACTTATCGAAGGAGATCAACGATGCATGAGTTATCTATTGCCCACAGCTTAGTTGAACTAGCCATGGAATCAAGTAAAAATTTGGAAATAAAGCGAGTTAAAGCGCTGTATTTAAAACTTGGTGTATTGTCGGGAGTGGTAAAAGAAGCTTTAGAATTTTCCTTCGATGTAGTCGTTCAAGGAACTCCTTTGGAAGGAGCAAAGCTGATCATTGAAGATGTTCCCATAACCGTTTTCTGTCCTGACTGCCAAGAAGCTCAAGTTTTGCCCGAACCATTTCCTATGCGTTGTCCAGTGTGCGGAACAAAAACAGGCCAGGTGCTCGCAGGACGAGAGATGGAATTGTACGCTTTGGAAGGTGAAGAAGAAAATGCAAGAACTAATATTGAATCCAAGAATTGTTGAAATTCGCCAGAACGTTTTGAAGAAAAACGACCTTCTTGCTAGAGATTTACGGAAGCGCTTTCGAAAAGCGAGTGTTTATGTCGTCAATCTCGTTTCCAGCCCCGGAACGGGAAAAACGACGCTGCTAACAGAAGTGCTTACCCGACTAAGCAAACGGTATCAAGTAGCCGCTTTAGTGGGCGATTTAGCAACGGAGAACGACGCGGATCGCTTGCGGCAAAGCGGGGCAAACGTACGCCAAATTACTACTGGAACCGTTTGCCATCTAGAAGCGGAAATGATTGAGCGTTCGTTGCAAGATTGGGACTTGGATAAAATTGATTTTCTTTTTATTGAAAATGTTGGGAACCTCGTCTGTCCCGCAAGTTATGATTTG
The DNA here is from genome assembly GCF_050478865.1 of Aeribacillus pallidus. Lineage (NCBI taxonomy): Bacteria > Bacillati > Bacillota > Bacilli > Caryophanales > Bacillaceae > Aeribacillus > Aeribacillus pallidus. The sequence continues at coordinate 30,527 of NZ_JBCNBW010000065.1, forward strand.
GGAGAAAATCAACGTGTTGTTCTCTTTTCGGTGACAGAGGGAGAGGACAAACCGGTAAAATATCCAACCATCGTCAACAGCGCTGATACAGCGATCATTACAAAAATTGATTTAGCGGAAGCAGTAGGTTTTCAACGGAATCGTTTTTATGAAGCGTTGAATGAGGTGCGGCCAGGTATTCGCATACATGAAGTTTCTGTTCGTACCGGAGAAGGAATCGACGAATGGATTTCGCGTTTAGAAAAGGACAAATCAGAATTTAGTTCTATGTCTGGCACCCTATAAACATAATTACTTTGTTTAGCCTCAATGAAAAAATATAGTTTTTAACACTCATATTTTTATGGAGGTGGAGATTGTGGTAAATGTCCTTTGGATGCATGGCGGTGCGTGCAATGGAAACACTCAATCCTTTTTAAATGCGGAAGAGCCGACGGTCATTGATTTAGTTACCGATTTCGGCATTAACATCTTGTATCACCACTCTTTGTCGATGGAGTTTGGCGAACAAGTCCGCCGCCTTTATGAGGAAATTCTCAATGACGAAATTCCGCTCGATATCTTGGTGGTAGAAGGGACCATTATTCAAGGGCCAAACGGAACTGGACACTATGATATGCTCATGGATCGTCCGAAAAAAGATTGGATTTGGGATTTTGCCCAGAAAGCGCAATATGTCGTAGCAATTGGTGACTGTGCGTGCTGGGGAGGGGTACCGGCGACAAAACCGAATCCGTCTGAGTCGATTGGTCTTCAATACTTGAAAGAAAAACGCGGGGGATTTCTAGGAACACAGTTTCGTTCGAAAGCAGGATTGCCTGTCATTAATATTCCTGGATGTCCGGCTCATCCTGACTGGGTGACACAAATTCTTGTTGCTATTGCTACCGGCCGTTTGGAAGACGTTGTCTTAGACGAACTTCAACGTCCTCAAACCTTCTTTAAAACGTTCACCCAAACTGGATGTACGCGTGTTCAATATTTTGAGTGGAAAGAACCAGTCGAAGAGTTCGGACAAGGTACCCGAAAAGGATGTCTCTTTTATGAGCAAGGCTGTCGAGGCCCAATGACTCATTCGCCATGCAATCGGATTCTATGGAACCGTCAATCTTCGAAAACACGGGCAGGAATGCCTTGTATTGGCTGTACAGAGCCGCAATTCCCGTACTTTGATCTAGCACCGGGAACAGTGTTTAAGACGCAAAAAATACTCGGTTCGATCCCAAAAGAAGTGCCAGAAGGAAGCGATCCGCTCAGCTACTCAGTGAATGCGGCATTGGCGCGGTCAGTGGCGCCGAAGTGGGCAAAAGAAGATATGTTTGTGCCGTGATAAATTCGTAACTTGAGTCATCGGAATGAAGGGGAAACCGGTAGAAACATCTCTTTTGAACACTAATCTTCGAAAAAGAGGTTCAGATGTCCTTTAAGGGAAACCATTTTAAAAGTGGGGTGCTTAAAGAGCATGAAAAAACAAGATACGATTGTAAAAACAAATAAAAAAGAGATTAAAGTCCATTCTCTAGGACGCGTTGAAGGCGATTTAGATGTAAAAGTAGCCATTGAAGATGGAGTGGTTGTGGACGCTTGGACGCAAGCAACGATGTTTCGCGGTTTCGAGATAATTTTAAAAGGAAAAGATCCGCAAGCTGGTTTGATTGTTACCCCTCGAATATGCGGCATTTGCGGTGGAAGCCATCTCACGAAAGCCGTATATGCACTCGATACGGCGTGGGGCACGGAAGTACCGCCGAATGCGACGCTCATCCGCAATATTGCTCAAGCGGCGGAAACGATTCAAAGCATTCCTCGGTGGTTTTATGCGTTGTTTGCGATCGGTTTAACGCATAAAAATTACTCTTCTTCCAAGTTGTACGATGAAGTGGTTCGACGTTGGGCTCCTTTTGAGGGAGATCATTATGAGATAGGCGTCACTGTTTCAGCTAAGCCAGTGGAAATTTACGCAATCTTCGGTGGTCAATGGCCACATTCTAGCTTCATGGTTCCTGGAGGCATTGTTAGCGCGCCGACGTTGTCCGATATTACTCGCTCTATCTCGATTTTGGAATATTATCGTGAAAATTGGCTGGAGAAAATTTTGCTTGGTTCGTCCGTTGAACGATGGTTGGAAAACAAGACTTGGGACGATGTGCTTGCGTGGCTGGATGAAAAGCCAGAACACCGTGATTCCGATCTTGGTTTGTTCATTCGCTATAGTATGGAAATTGGCTTAGACAAATATGGAGCAGGTCCGGGACGCTATTTAGCTACTGGAACCTTTTTCAATCCACAGCAATATCGCTATCCGACGATTGAAGGACGCAATGCTGCGTTAATTACTCGTTCTGGAATATTTGATGGAGAAAATTTCCATGATTTTGATCAGGAACGGGTACGGGAAGACCACACGTATTCTTACTATCGTGGCAGTGGTGCTTACCATCCATTTGAAGGAGTTACCGATCCAGTGGATCCAATGGAAGGACAAAAAGAAGGAAAGTACACCTTTGCTAAAGCACCACGTTATAATATTCCACTCATTGGAGAATCTCCGCTGGAGGTAGGACCTTTAGCTCGCCAAGTCATCGCCGGACGCCCTGGTGCGCAAGAATGGCAAGATTATGATCCTCTATTTTTGAATATTTTGAAAGAAATTGGACCAAGTGTGATGGTGCGTGTATTGGCACGTCTACACGAAGCTGCCAAATATTATTTGCGCATGAAAGATTGGTTGAAGCAAATCGATTTAAACGAAAAATTTTATATCAAGCCGAAAGAATTGCCTGAAGGACGTGGATTCGGGGCTACGGAAGCAGCTCGTGGCGCTTTGGCGGACTGGATTCAAATTAAAGATGGAAAAATTGAAAATTATCAAGTCATCACTCCGACAGCATGGAATATTGGGCCTCGAGATCGTCACGATCAGCGCGGGCCAATCGAAACAGCGATGATTGGCGTCCCTATTAAAAATCCTGAAGATCCGGTCGAATTGGCTCATATTGCCCAAAGCTATGATTCGTGCCTTGTGTGCACCGTTCATGCTTATGACGCTAAGTCACAGAAAGAGTTAGCCAAATATGAAGTCGTTAAAATGTGTTGATAGCTATTCATGCGAAGTTTAAGATGAAGTGTTTTTCTACTGTGCCAGCATATCAGCCCGCGTATCACATTCACCTGTAATCTAATAGTCTAGTAAACAGAAAAAGAGAGATCGATATGCTCCTTGAGGTGGCACGCTTGGCTTTCAGAAGGAGGAATTTTGTATGACCGTTATTATTGGATGTGGTAATTTACTCCGATGTGATGATGGGGCAGGACCTATGCTAATCCGCAAATTGTGGGAACAGGGGGTTCCCGAAGGAGTCCGTTTAGCTGATGGCGGAACTGCTGGCATGGATGTAGCTTTTCAAATCGGGGATGCAGATGAACTGATTCTTGTAGATGCCTGTAAGTCAGGAGCGGAGCCAGGCACAATTTTTGAAATTCCCGGTGAAGAGGTGGAAACTCCACCACTAAAGGATGTTAATCTTCACAATTTTCGCTGGGATCATGCGCTTGCTTTAGGCAGGTGGCTTCTAAAAAGCCGCTTTCCAAAGAAAGTGACTGTTTTCCTGATCGAAGCCGAAAACTTATCGCACGGATTTGGATTGTCCCCAACAGTGGAAGCTGCCTTGAATGTTTTGACAGAGGAGTTGCTTCAACGATTAGGAGGGAAGACAAGTGAAGTTTGAACTGACGTCAACAGGTTATCTGCATATTCCCGCCGAAGAAGCGGTGCGGTTCCCAACGGGAACCGCCATCGCTTTAGTACGTGGAGACGAACTATTGGTGATGCCGGTAAGTCATTTTGGAGCGGGTGGATTATTGTTAAAATTTCGTAATTCTCGTGGAGATCGAAGCATGTTTGTCCAAGAACTATTGCCAGAAGGTGTTCCGCCTGGAATCCGCGATGCCGTATGGGATGATCAATATGGAGCGTTTCGAATACCACTTTATTGTTCTAGTACGATGACGAAGAAGTGATCATTTAAAAAGAGAATGCCCCATTATCTGGTAAGGAGTGAGTGGGGTCAAATAAACAAGATTTTTAACTAGCTGACAGGGTGCCTTGCACGGAGGTATAGGTAATACCTTTCGTACATCAGAACGACTTTAGTCGTTTAAAGGTTCAGTTTTCTTTTCCGCTTTAGTTAATAAAAAGGGGGAATAACAATGCTGCAGCCACAACCAATCGGTGTTTTTCCTGGAGCGGCAGGTTTTTTTCTCTTACCACCAGTTCCAGAAGCTAATCAATTAGTATCCTTTCTTCTCCGTGGACAATTCCCGGAAAGCTGGCCCGAGAGCTGGCGCTTTTTTGCTGCGGCGATTGAGGGAAAGAGCGAAGAAGAAGTTTTAACATTATTGCCGGCAGGACCGGAAGCTGCCTACAATCGTTTTATTTTGGATCCACAGGCACATACGTATACTACAGCAAAAGAAGTACTTTCAGGAGATTTCTCCTTTCTTTTGGATGCAGTGGCTTGGCGCCTTCAATTGTGTGAAACTCCCCCACCGCTTGGTGATACTACAGGAGAAATTCGGGCGTTTTTATTGGCCACTCAGGGGTACGATGCGTTTCAACGAAAAGATTGGTCGACGGGGCTTTCCTTAATATTGGAAGCTGCCACTACAGTAGAGGACGTATCTCCTGTTTTTTCCGCACGGCTTTATGCGGAATGGGCCGCGACCAAACAAATGCTTGGTGATTACGGAACGGAAACGATTGAAGGATACCGCAAAGCTCTTGCACTTTTAGAAACGTCTTCCTTCCAGGAAGCTAAGGCTGAACTGTGGTTTCAATTAGGTTCCGTGTATCAAACAGCCGCTGAAGGACGGAAAGGTTTTCTATTAGAAGCAGTCAGGTGCTATCATGAAGCCTTAAAAGTGTATCGAAAAGATACTTATCCAGATGACTATGCTACCCTACATATGAATCTCGCGTTAGTATATTTGGCCATGCCGTCTTTAGACCGTAGTTCCTATCTGCGCACTGCGACAGCGATTCAGTCATTGAGAGAGGCTTTGCGCATTTTTAAAAAAGATACACATCCAGAACTTTGGGCAAGCGCCACGGTCAATCTGGCCAATGCGTTACAACATGTGAAAACATCTCATCTCGAAGAAAATCTTTGGGAAGCAGTTGCACTTTATGAAGATGTGCTTGAAATACGCCGTCCTGAAGACGATCCATTAGGATATGCTCGCGTCTTAGCTAATCAAGGGAATGCTTTGGCTCATTTAGGTGCGTTTTCTCGAGCAGTACCTCGATTGGAAGAGGCCGGTCAATTGTTTCGTACATATGGAGAACAAGAGGCAGCGAATGCCATCGATGACATCTTAGCGGATATTGCCCGTAAGCGAGAGCAAGCAGCCTCAAATGAAAAATTAAACAGTAAACAGTCCCAGTAAGAAAGAGAGGGAGGATAACATGAATCCCCACGAACAACAATACTTTAATCTTTTGTTGGCTATGGCTGTTGACCGATTTAGTGAACGCATCATCCAGCGTAATGAAGGAGCAAAACATGCACTAGAACGGCTTCGTACAAATCCTCAAGGAGAGGGAATATGGCTGAACGAATTTGTGGAAGCTTTCTTTCGTGATGCTATCCTTGATAATCCGGCAGGTTCATGCTTAATTTTGCAGGCTTTAGCCAATCAACGTGTCAATAATCTTTCTAACATTGTGGACCGTGAGACGGTTGGAGACATATTGCAGGCATTGGCTAAACAAACATTTGCCACTTTATTGTATCGGAAAACCGAAGAAGCGCTTGAGCAAACATTGGCTTTTGGAGGTGAATGAGGATGAAAGTTCATCAAGAAGAGGACTTTCAAGCCTTGGCCGAACGGGTGGACCGACTATTGGACTCGATTAAGGGAATGCCAGAAGATGCTCGATTGAAGGCGATGGAATTGAAAAAGGCCATTGAAGCGGTTCACGGACATGCTCTTAGAAAACTTGTCCGAACGTTTCGGGAAACGGAAGCAGGAAAAGAGTTGCTGCTGAAGGCGGTAGAAGACCCTTCGATTTATGCCATGTTTTTGATGCACGGAATCATTAAACAAGATTTGTTTACCCGTGTTGCTGCCGCGCTTGAAGAGGTGCGTCCTTATATGCGTTCTCACGGGGGTGGCGTGGAACTAGTTAAAGTGGAAGGAAAGACGGCTTATGTTCGCCTCGAAGGAGCTTGTTCCGGTTGTTCTCTATCCGCTGTGACGCTGAAAAATGGAGTTGAGGAAGCGATTAAAGCTCGCGTTCCAGAAATCGAACAGGTTGCAATGGTCGAAGAGGAAGTGTCTTCAGGATACTTGCCGGTGCATGTTATGGATGAAACTGACAATTTAGATCAAAATGGATGGGTGCAAGGACCATCCGTCTCGGAACTTCAAGAAGGGCATCCTGTTCGTTTTTCGCATGAGGAGTCCGACGTTTTACTAGTGCGCATAGATGGAAAAGTAATGGCCTTTCGCGATCAGTGTCCTCATATGGGGATGCCTCTAAACGGAGGACTCGTGGACGGCCCTACGATTACTTGTCCATGGCATGGCTTCCGTTTTGATTTATCGACCGGGGAATGCATAACCGCACCACACGTACAACTAGAACCATTTCCAGTACGGGTGGAGGAACAGAAAATATGGATACGCTTAGGTTAACCGCTTATCCGGAGCGATGGTTAGGTGGACCAGCTCCCGGCGGTCTTGCATTGCCCCCGGCTCAGCCAACCAGAAATCATCTATATGCACCACGTGGAGTATATGTTGACAATGATGTTCTTGTGGTGGCCGATAGCGGCAACCATCGAGTACTCATTTGGTACGGTTGGCCGGAAAACGACCATGCGCCAGCTGACATCGTTTTAGGTCAACCCGATTTTGAAACAGAGGGACCAAAATTGTTTCATCTCCCTACTGGCGTTGCGATTATTAAAGGAAAGTTGTTTGTCGCCGATGCTTGGCACCATCGACTGCTCATTTGGGAAACGTTGCCGAAAATTAATAACCAGCCTCCCGATGATGTGTTAGGACAGGATAATTTGTGGGGAACATCTCCTAATCGGGGCGGAAACGTCTGTCCAACTGGATTTTATTGGCCATATGGGTTTGCTTACATTAATGGATGGTTTTACGTAGCTGATACGGGAAATCGAAGAGTTGTAGGATGGAAAGGTTTACCGGAAGATGGGGCAGTTCCCGATTTGATTCTTGGACAACCCAATGGTTATGAAAATAGCGAAAATAGGGGGAAAGGGGTGGGAATAGATACGTATCGCTGGCCTCACGCACTTGCCGGCGATGAACATACATTATACGTTGCGGATGCAGGCAATCACCGCATCCTCGGTTATACGCCACCGCCAGAGAGTGACCGCCCTGCTGATTTAGTTCTCGGTCAACAAGATTTTACTCAGTCATTTGAACTTCCCCATGTTCCGCAAGGCCCCCGGCGATTCCGGTTTCCTTATGGAATCGCACGATGCGGCAATTGGCTTGCTGTGGCAGATACATCCAACAGCCGAATCCTTCTATATCCAAAGTTGCCGCGAAAAGGCGCGTTTCACCCTGCTTCTTATGTTATTGGTCAGGCGGATTTCGAAGGGATGGGAGAAAATCGCTGGCAAGCGGTAACGACGGAATCATTATGCTGGCCTTATGGGATTTGGTTTCATCAAAATCGGTTGGCCATCGCTGATTCAGGAAATAACCGAGTCATCATTTGGCGTCTTGAATTCGAGTAATTGCTACTAATCATAGAGAGTAAGAGAATCATTTGATTCTATAAAAGTTGCAGAAAGATGTTCGGCGTTTTTCTATAAAAAATTTTTACAAATAGGGGGACGCATTCATGTGTTTAGCGATTCCAGGGCAAATTGTAGAAATGTTTGATGATGATCGTCGTTATGCCATGGTGGATGTTTGCGGAGTACGCCGCAAAATTAACATTGACCTATTGAAAAATGAAAGACCCCTTCTTGGAGATTGGGTGCTTATTCACGTTGGATTTGCGATGAGTAAAATTAGCGAGGAACAAGCAAGTGAACAACTGAGATTGCTAAGCATGTTAGATGAATCGGAGGAAGCGATAGAGGAAGTAAAAGGGTACCAATTTGATACAGAAAAAATTTAAACGTATCATGCCTTCTAAATAAACAACGTTGGAAGCTTGATACAACAAAAGTCAAGTCGTTCGTTGATGATTATCAGTCTGTGGAAGGCGATTGTTTACAAAAGGGTGTCGTGTTGATCCAAATACGGGAGGTGTCGTTTGATGACAACGATGAAATATGTTGACGAGTTTCGCGACCCGGAATTAATCCACAAGATATCAGAAGAAATCCACCGTCTCGTTAAACCAGATGATCAATATCGTTTTATGGAAGTTTGCGGAGGACATACATTTTCTATTTTTCGATTCGGATTGCAACATCTGCTTCCGAAAAATATAGAACTTGTTCATGGACCGGGGTGTCCTGTCTGTGTCCTTCCAATGGGTCGTATGGACGATGGTCTATCTATTGCCCAGCAGCCGAACGTGATATTTACCGCTTTTGGTGACGTGATGCGCGTTCCTGGAAAACAAGGAACACCTCTCGAATTAAAAGCAAGAGGGGCCGATATCCGTATGGTTTATTCTCCTTTAGATGCACTAAAAATCGCAATGGATCATCCTGATCGGCAAGTTGTGCTATTTGCAATTGGTTTTGAAACAACCGCCCCGTCAACGGCATTGACGCTGATGCGCGCTCGTGAACTGGATGTGTCCAATTTTTCCGTTTTTTCTAATCATGTCTTAATTATCCCGGCGATACAGGCGATTTTGGATTCTCCTGATATGTACATTGACGGGTTTATTGGACCTGGTCATGTTTCATCGGTAATCGGAGCCCATCCTTATGAATTTATCGCGAAAAAATACCGAAAACCAATAGTCATCTCTGGTTTTGAACCGCTAGATTTATTGCAATCGATTCTTATGCTTGTGAAACAAATGAAGGAAGGGCGGTTTGATGTAGAAAATCAATATAGTCGTGTCGTTCCATCCGAAGGAAATATTTCGGCACTTGACGTGATGAAGGAAGTATTTGAAGTTCGACCTCTTTTCGAATGGAGAGGACTTGGTACGATTTCTCAGTCTGCGCTAAAATTGCGTCCTGAATTCGCCAAGTGGGATGCGGAGGTTCGTTTCCAAGTCGGGGGAACTCGGGTAAACGATCCGCAAATGGCACAATGTGGCGATGTATTAAAAGGTTTGTTAAAACCACATCAATGCAAACTGTTTGGCAAAGAATGCACTCCAGAACATCCTGTAGGAGCTCTCATGGTGTCATCGGAAGGGGCATGCGCTGCCTATTACCATTACGTTCATTTGCAAGGGGCAGCGGGTAAGTAAAAAGAAAGGGGATAATTTTATGGACTGGCTTTTAATGCTGGGTGTAGCTCTTTTTCTTGGGGTTCGTCATTCATTAGACCCGGATCATGTCGTAGCTGTTTCGACTCTTGTCTCCGAAGAACGAAGACTTTGGCCTGCCGCCTGGCTTGGTTTTATTTGGGGGATAGGTCACATAATTCCAATCGCTTTAGTTGGACTGCCGTTAATAATCTTTCATTTAGAAATTCCTCTGGTGTTTGAAAGCTTTGTTGACACAGGAGTAGGGATTCTTCTTATCTTGCTCGGTGGAACAACGCTTTGGAAATTGATGAAAAAACGTGTCCATTATGACGTTCATTCGCATGATGAAACGATTCACGCGCATTTTCATCGCCCAGGCCATCGCCACCCGACGCTGAAATTAGAGCGTAGACAATGGATTACTTTCGGCTTCGGCCTTGTGCATGGTCTTGCGGGAAGCGGCGCTGTCGCTGTACTCGCCATGCAAGCTTCACCAAGCATAGAAATGGCGATCTCTTGGCTTTTGGTCTTTGGTTTAGGAACGGTTCTTGGGATGTTTGCAATGACATTATTCATCGCTGCGCCGGCTCTTACGATGGTAGCGAAGAGAAACACGATACGGTTTCGAATTCAGGGAATAGCAGGGTTCATCAGTTTATTTTTCGGTAGTTATATGCTTTGGGAGATTTGGTCTGAACTACTTTAATCATCATAGCATCAAGAAGAAAGGAAGGAACGATATGAAGACTACCAAAGTACAATTTTCTGATTCTTACATTGAATTGGCTCATGGCGCCGGTGGGAAAGCTAGCCGAAGACTAATTGAAGGGCTATTCGTTCCTTATATGATGGGGGACAAGCCGATTGAATTAAGTGACGCGTCATATATTGATATAGATGGGCGCCGATTAGCGTTTACGGCAGATAGCTTCGTTGTCAATCCTCGTGTCTTTCCAGGAGGGTCCATTGGCGAACTTGCCGTCAATGGAACGATAAACGATTTAGCGATGGGGGGAGCCAAACCGCTGGCGTTGGTGACTACCCTTATTTTAGAAGCGGGGTTGGCGACAGCGGAGCTGGAAAGGGAAGCGGCAGCTATTGCAAAGGCAGCTAAACGCGCAGGAGTGCCTGTGGTAGGGGGCGATACGAAAGTAGTGGAGCACGGAAAAGCGGACGGTCTGTTCATCACTACTGCTGGGATCGGCCTTACCGATCCGCGTGTTTCTCTTTCTTCGAAAAACGTTCAACCGGGTGACCAAGTGATTTTATCTGGTCCGATTGGAGACCATGGAATTACCGTTCTATTAGCTAGAGGGGAACTGGATTTGGAAGCCGATCTCACTTCCGATACGCGTCCACTTTGGCCGTTTGTATCGGCGCTTATTGAAGCAGCGGCACCGGGGTTACGATGGCTACGAGACCCAACCCGCGGCGGGGTTGCTACGGCATTGAACGAATTAGCACGGGATGCTCAGGTGGCTGTTATGCTCGATGAAGAGGCGATTCCTGTACGCCCGGCAGTACGCGGTGCCTGTGAAATTTTAGGATTGGACCCGCTTCATATTGCCAATGAAGGACAGTTTCTCGCTGTGGTTTCACCGGAATACGCCGATATCGCATTAAAAACGCTTCGAAGCGTACCTGGCGGAGAAGATGCAAAGCGCATCGGTGAAATACAAGCAGAACCAAATAAAGTGGTTCTGGCTCGCTCACAGTATGGAGGTACGCGAATGATCGATATGCTTATCGGTGACCCGTTGCCACGCATCTGCTAATAGAGTATGGAGAATTGTTATTAAATAATCTCTCTATAGAGGATGTGAATCAAGATGCTGGAACTCTTTGGGGCGAAAGGATGTCCTTATACGAGGGAATTGCGAGAAAGTTTACTATGGGACGGAGAAGAATTTGTCGAGTATGATGTGGAAGAAGATCAAAAAGCGTTAAAACAGCTCATTGCATTGACGGGGGGACGCACGGTTCCTGTCTTAGTCGAAGATAGGAGAGTAATCCAAATTGGGGTTAGCGGACGCGGATGCATTGTTGCACCTCCATCTTCTGAAGAGATAAAGTAGGTGATACATCATGAAAATTGCGCAACGTATTCACATCTCTGGTGTTGTACAAGGGGTTGGTTTTCGTCCCTTTGTTTTTCGTCTAGCAATCCGATGGAAGCTTAGCGGATGGGTGCGCAACGGAGAAAGCGGAGTAGAGATACATGCGGAAGGGGATGCGGCAGCTGTCAAACAATTTGTTCAAGAACTTACCAAGCATCCCCCTGCTTCAGCCAAAATAACTAAGCTAGTAATCAACGATGCAGCAATACAAGGAGCGTCTGATTTCGAAATTTTGGAAAGCACACGCCATGATCGTCCTACGGTGCAAATTCCTGCTGATCTTACAGTTTGTTCGGCATGTTTATCCGAAATGTTCGAACCTGTTAACCGCCGTTATCTTTATCCTTACATCAATTGTACGGATTGCGGTCCACGCTATACCGTAATCAAAGGTCTTCCATACGATCGTCCATATACCACGATGCACGCGTGGCCTATGTGTCTAGCTTGTTCAACTGAATATTATTCGCCGGCAGATCGCCGGTTTCATGCACAGCCAACTGCCTGCCCCGAATGTGGCCCTCATTATTATTTGCGGTGGTGGGAAGGAGAAATACATAGTGATGAAAAAGCGATTAAAAAAACGGCAGATCTCCTTCGTTCCGGTCACATCGTCGCAATTAAAGGGATCGGCGGTTATCATTTGGCGTGTGATGCTGAAAACGAAAAAGTAGTATGGGAGCTTAGAAGGAGGAAGCTCCGCGACGCAAAACCGTTTGCCTTGATGGTGAAAGACATTGAGACGGCAAGGACCTTGATTGATATATCAGCAGAAGAAGAAAAACTCCTTACATCTTCCGCCCGTCCCATCGTGTTAGCACGGGCGCATCGACAACTTTCGGGAGTAGCTCCTGATAATTCCGATTTAGGGGTGATGCTTCCATACACCCCTCTCCATCATTTGCTGTTTCATTTCGATGCTCCGCAAGTGCTCGTCATGACGAGTGCTAACCGTTCTAGTGAACCGATTATTTATAAAGATGAAGAAGCAATCAAGGGGCTTGAAGGTATTGCTGACGCGTGGCTCATTGGGGAGCGTCCAATTGCCCGCCGTGTTGATGATTCTGTCGTTCGCGTCAGCTCTTTTGGGAATATTGTGCTTCGGCGGGCGAGGGGGTATGCGCCGCTTCCTGTTGCTCATCTTCCCAGCAACCGGCCAATTCTTGCGCTCGGATCTGATTTGAAAAATACTGTCGCATTAGTGGTCAATGGACAGGCAATCATGAGCCAGCATTTAGGAGATTTAATGAAATACGAAGCATATATGTCATTTGAACAAACGGTCCGAGACCTTCTGTCGATGTATGATGTTCAATTAAAGGAAACGATTGTAGCGTACGATCTTCATCCTGATTATCGTTCTACTACCTTTGCTCACAGTCTAGAAGCCTATCAACATATTGGCATTCAGCATCACCGCGCTCATGTGGCGACTGTGCTGGCTGAGCGAAACGCATTCGAAAAACAAGTGGTTGGAGTTGCGTTCGATGGCACCGGATTTGGGGATGATGGAGCAATCTGGGGAGGAGAACTGTTTGTAGGAAGCATTGTAAAAGGATTCGAACGATGTGGACATCTTCGTTATGCCATGCTTCCAGGCGGGGATGCGGCAGCTCGAGTTCCGCTTCAAGCGTTAGCTGGTTTCTTTGGAGACGTGCCGGATTTGGCAATAAACGTTGGAAAGCGACTTTCGCTTCCTGAACGGTTTTTCACTGCAGTAAAGATGGTCGAAAAACGATTGCGCACATTTCCTACGACGTCTGTCGGACGATTGTTTGATGCAGCGGCTGCCCTTTTAGGATTTACTGACGCTATTTCATTTGAAGGTCAGGCAGCCATTTGGCTGGAGCATTTAGCACGTACAGCTCCATTAGAGAAGGTATATCCATTTCCGTGGAACAGAAAAGAGCTAGACTACCGTCCTCTTTTGAAGGAAATGGTGGAAGACCGCTTGAATGGTATAGATGTGGCGATTATAGCTCGTGCCTTTCATCGAAGCGTCGCTGAAGGCGTATTTAAAAGTGTACGTTCTTTAGGAGCGACCTATGGAATTAATACCGTTGTGTTATCCGGTGGTGTATTTCAAAATTCACTATTGTTATCTGACTTGAAGGAGTTGTTTCTTGGAAGCGATATGACCGTATGGATCGGCAAAGAAGTTCCACCTAACGATGGTGGCATTAGTCTCGGGCAGGCTGCACTTGTGGCGGCAACGCATTTGAAAGCTAAGACTTTATGACATTAAAGTTACCAAATATTAGACTATCATTTGCGGAAATATAAACTCTTGGATGTTTACTATTATTTGCAAAAAAATGTTAACTATTTTTAACTGAAGCTCGCTGGTATGCCACTAACGGGTTCAGTTAAAGGGTGGAAATTTTTATTTGACATGAGTTTTGACAATTAAATTGGTTCTCAAAAACTTAAAGAAAATCACCAAAAAAAGATGTCATTTGACATCTTTTTTCTTTATACCAATAAATTAATTGAATATTTAAATCAAATTGCAGGTGGAAATGGGTTTTTGTGGTAATCTAAAACTAGAACCTTTATTTTATCGGGGAGGTATTTGAATGAAAAAATGGTTTGTTGGGTTGATGCTTGTAATTTTGGTTTTTTGCTTAACAATTACAAAATCGTTATATGTTGAATGGGGTGAGTTATTTATAATTATCGGAGCACTATCTCTTGTGTCTGTAATATTCCTCAAGAATGAAAATAAAAACCTTAAACTTCTAGGAACATCTGCTATTATTGGTTTTATCTTCTTTTGGATATTCGGAGTGGCAGATTTAATCATTGATCACTATTTGTATTTTTTGCCGAATGGGATGGAAGATGGTACCCCATTAACATTGGGCTTGAAACTAGAAGAATATAGCGATGATTTATTTATTGGAAGTATCATTAGTACATCAATTGTCCTTGTTGTAACATTTGTTCTAACAAAAATTCTATCTTTTGCTTCCGCAAAGACCGTATAAAATCATGCAAAAAAAAGAGCCTGATGGCTCTTTTTATTTTACTTAAAATAAATAATGTCTTTCATGGAAAACTCTTTATCTGTCAACCCAATCCGTTGTGCAGGTGTAAGCCTTCGTCCGTCTTTCGTTTTATATGTCATACAGAAGTTATAAAAAGTCCGAAGGACAGTTAAGGAGTAATGAGCATATTTCGGATTAAAATTCGAATATTTTGATAACGTTCATGGTAGTCAAGATATTGGAACATATCTCATTTATTTATTCTTCGTCGTTATCGGAATTCCAGCATCCATTCCGCTTATTATAAAAAATGCACCGTTGTTATTAGTGTTTGTGTTGATCATCGTACTAATTAATATGATTGTTTCTTTAACTGCAGGAAAGTTAATAAAAGCGAACCTTGAAGATATCATCCTAGCAAGTAACGCCAATATTGGAGGACCAACGACTGCAGCTGCATTGGCTATTGCTAAGGGGTGGAAAAACTTAGTCGGTCCGATATTAGTTGTTGGAACACTTGGCTATATTATCGGAAACTATGTGGGTACATTACTAGGTTTTTGGTTTTCAAATTTGATATAAATGATTTAACAAATAACCCGGCAGAGTGATTTGTGCCGGGTTATTTATTGAATACTAGGTTAAAAAGTAACTACAAAATTCCGTAAGTTAGATTCTCTTTTGTCGGGTTACGAAAGTCATTGTGGCCCACTCTTGAAACAACCGTATTTTAGGATAATGTATAAAGTTTGTGTCAAGAAGGTACCAACATATATTTAATAAAGTAGCTTTTATTAATCATTCAATAAGTCTCAAGTCGTATTTAATTATACATATCAGGTCCATTTTGGATTTTCTCTTTTTTTTATATCTTAAAGATGGGGAAGGAACAAAAAGCAAATAACGATGATTATTATTTCATTGCTTCTTATGCCATAATGGCAAAAGTATAAGCAAGGCCCACGAATACTGTAAAAATAATATGGAAAGAAGGGTAAACGTTGAAAAAATTTTTTATAATTTTATCGGTTGTCATTGGATTATATTTTATCTTATTAAAGCCAATTGATTTTAGTTGGTTACCATTTGTAAATCAAGAAACTCAATCCGTTATAACTAAGGAAATTGAGATGATTGAGATTGATGTTTCAAGCGTTAGCACAGCGATTATTCCGGAAAGCCGAAAAGATTTAAAAGCAGATCTAGACGGAAAGGGAAAGGTGATGGTTAAAAGACACGGAGACACGGTAGAAGTAAGTGTGAAACGAAAATGGAAATGGTTTGACTGGTTTTTCTTCAAAGACAAGGCAAAACTAAATATTTATATTCCAGAAGATTATGATCGAGATATGGTAATAAATCTTGGCTCTGGAAATGTAAAGTTCTCCGGTCATTCAAAAACGAAACCAATGAAACTAGAAGAATTAATTTTAGATATTGGATCAGGCAATGTCGAACTCAAGAATTTATCGGTTCAACATTTTAAGCACAATGGTTCCTCAGGGAATGTCAATATAGACTCATTAACGACAAAAACAGGATCATTTGATATTAGTTCGGGAAGTCTCCATGTAAAAAATTATATTGGTGCTATTAAGGCTGAGTTATCATCAGGAAATTTATATGTACAAATGGACAAATTAATAGATTCAGTTGATATTAAAGTAAGTTCTGGCACGGTGGATCTTAATCTTCCGACCAACGCTGATTTTACTTTAAACGGAAAGACAAGCAGCGGTAACATAATATGCGATTTCCCGATAACTAGTAAAAAATTGAGTAATAATCATATTTCAGGTACACATGGGTCAGGTAAACACCATATTAATCTAACGGTATCAAGCGGAAATATCCATATTTACTAAAATGACATTTGGATGGCTAGCGACCAAATCCAAAAAGTATGAAACAATAGGAGAGCTTCATCTATAATAGCAAACAGCTCTCCTATTTTATCGCTCTCAAAAGGATAAGATCATAAACGTGGAGGAACAAGTCACTCGAAAAATTATTTTCGCTATTCTTAGGTAAGGTTACGAAAATCATTGTGGCCCACTCTTGAATCAACCGTTCGTCAATGCTTGGTTGAAGGGGCTATTTTCGCCAACGGTAGATCATTTCATTCCGTCGAACCCAGGTCCATTAAATCCCGGCGGTGACATCGTAAAACGGTTATAAAACCATCTAATATATCGTGACTAACAGAAAATCCTTTACGTTTATAGAATTCCAAGGCGTTATGATTCCCATTTGAAACAAAAATAAAATAATCTTCGACATCATCAAATTGTTTCAACCACTTCATTGACATATTGAAAAGTTTAGATCCAATCCCATATTGTCTGTACTCTTCTTTAATATAAAATTGGGATAAACAACCTACATTATCTCTACTAACAGATGCAAGGTCAAAAAAAGTGGCAAATTCATTTGAATAAGTTTCTTTAGGAGAGATATTTGAATATACATAACCTACTAATTTATCATCGTCTTTAACGACCACAGTATAATTGTATATTGCACTTTTTATTGAAGGAATCATTCGTGTCTCAAAATTCATGTTGTCAAACAATTCCGGTTTTATGTATGCTTTCGACTTTTGAAAGGCCATGAGTTCATTGCATAAATCTCTGCAGCATTCAATTTTGTCATCAGGTATAATTTCATATTTTAAATTCATATTTATCACTCCTCACCTTTGCAAGTAAAAGCCTTGCTAATATTTGCTAGTATTCGATTCACTATAATATAATTTTAATATAAAATTACATGATATGAAGGATTTTTATTACTGATTAGGTAAAAAATTGTTAAACGAGTCTTTCGATGAATAGTGGAGAAATTGGAAACAAAAAATGAATAATTGCCCATTAATTAAACACTTTTCATCCATATAAATATCATGAACTAGTAAATATATAACGTTTTTTGTCTTAGTGCCAGCTACCTGTCAAAAAATATACTAAAAGGAGTTATATATGGACAAAAGAATCAATTTAGTCAAAGCCCTTGGAATTACTTACAAAGAAGACATCATTTCCAATATGATCGTTGCCTTAATAAAACATTCAAGAAGTTTTAGAGAATCTTTTTTATCAAAATTGATAAATCTTCAACAGCCGTCCGATTTCTCCGTTCGAATATATACCCGTATATTAACTTCAGTAGGAATACCTGACATTGTTTCAGTGATTGAAAATGAAAGGGAATGTTATTTACTAATCATTGAGAATAAACTGAAAGCGGATGAAGGATATAAACAAACGTTAAGATATGCTAGTAAGGAATGTATCACAGAGTTAAAAAAAATACTTGGTTTATCCGATCGAAAAGTGGAAGAGAAATTCATATTTTTAACACTTGTACCAGAGTCGATCCCAACTAGCAGTTTATTTATTAACATTTCATACGAGGATTTAATCAACAACATACCTTCTCCGACTGAAGATGTTGGACTAAAGATGTTATATGAGGATTTATCTGATGTATTGTTAGAGTTTTATAAAGATCTAGATATAACTGATAACGATTTGATATTAGAAAAGTTTACCGAAAAAACGGAGCCGGAACGTTTAAAAGTCCGATTCCGTAAATTAATGAATAGTATTTCTAATTTACCAAACGGTCTTTCACGATCTCCCATTGATGAGGTAGTGGGTACGGGCCGTATTAACTATATTGTTCAATTTTCAAAGAAATCATGGAAAGGAAAAATTGCTCAAAAAACAGAAGAAGGGAAATACTTATTAAATGAAGATACTTTTGATATTCATGTAGAATTTACATTTGATGCTTTTAATCGTTCCTTTACTTTACCATTACACTATGAAACACGCCCATACTTACCAAAACGAAAAATAGCTAATCATTCAGAAGGTAGCGAGAAATATCTTTATCAGAGAGAAATAGTGAAGCGTATGATTCATGAAAAAATTAAATCGCTAAACGATCAATCTATTAAATGTTATAATGGTTCAAACCAAATTGCCAATACAAAGATTGTGTTAAACGAAAACACCACTGTTAAAGAGTTCAAGGAACAGTTACTATTGAATTTGCGCAAAATATCAGAATTTGTGGATGAAACGGTATCCGAATTAAAAGCGATGTCCTAAAGATTTGGTACATAGGTAACGGAGCTTGTTTCCTCAAAAAAGGAATCCACGGAACATGTGATGAAGACTAAACATAAGTAACGGGAGCCTATCAGGTATTTGATAGGCTTTTTTTACTGGAATCTTTCATTAGTAGGGGGCAAGATTGTTGAACATTCGCGAAATCTATCGATAAAACAGGAAAATCGATCGAATTAATTTGCAAAATATATTGATAAATCAGGAAAATGGTTCGAAAAAATGTTCGAATCCCTACTGCGGTTTTTAGGTTAACCACATGTCTCTTTTTATCAAAAAAGTCTTTTCTTTGAACTGGATGATTAATAGGTTAAATCTGTTGATTTCGAAAAAATTTTTTCTTACAGCCACAACGATGTAAACGTTCTCAACATCTTTTTCGTAAAAAATCAAAGTTGACATGAAAGTAAAAAGGTTATAACATTCGGATTATCAAGAAAATTCAATCAAATGAAATAAAGTCTTATCCAGAGTGACTGAGGGAACAGGCCCGATGACGTCCGGCAACCTCCTTTATGGAACGGTGCTAATTCCTGCAGAATGAGTTTTTTCATTCTGAAAGATAAGGCGAAACAAATTGGTAATACCTTAAGCCTCTTTCAGAATGAAAGGGGCTTTTTCATTGCTTATAAAAAGCAATTGAAAAATGCCCCGTCTGATAAGGTGAAACACCATAAAAGGATGACAAACTAATTCTGTGAATGGAAAGGAGAAGAAGGTATGACTGTGGTTATTTTAGAGGGAGTGCGTACGCCATTTGGAAAGTTTCGAGGAAAACTGGCCGATGTATCAGCGAAACAGCTAGGAAGCGTTGCAGTGAAAGAATTGCTTCGCCGGGTTCCGGAAGGAAAAAACGCAGATGGAGTATTACTTGCACAAGTCATCCAGGCTGGAGAAGGGCAAAATCCAGCGCGAAAAGTGGCCGTAGAAGCGGGAGTGGATCTTTCGGTACCTGCTATTACACTCAATAATGTTTGTTTGGCCGGATTGGCTTCCGTTTCGGATGCTACGCGCCGGATTGTTTTACAGGAAGGGCAGTTATTCATTGTTGGGGGCTATGATTCGATGACGAACGCTCCGCACACTGCCAACTTGCGAAAAAGTGTCCCGCTTGGAAAAGCAGAGTTTACGGACACTTTAATTAATGACGGCTTGTGGTGCTCCCTCTCCAATGAATCAATGGGCGTATTGACTGACAAGAAAAACAAAGAACTAGGAATCACTCGAAAGGAACAGGATGAATATGCATGCCTTTCACAACAACGGGCATACAAAGCGTTACAAGAGGGCCGGCTGCAGGAAGAAATCACTCCTGTATACGCACATGAAGAATGGATAAAAGAAGATGAAGGTATTCGCCCGAACACCACGATTGAAGGATTAGCGAAACTCCGTCCTGTTTTTACAGAAGACGGTACGATTACAGCTGGAAACGCATCGCAAATGTCAGATGGCGCAAGTATTGGAATTGTCGCAAGCGAGACACAAGCTGAAAAACTTGGCTACACACCGCTTGCAAGAATCATCGGTTGGGCAGATATTGCTGGTCCAGATACGAGCCTCCATTTAAAACCGGCCCAGGCAATTGAAAAAGTCTTGGAGAAAACGGGGCTTACGGTTCGTGATATAGACTTGTTTGAAATTAACGAGGCCTTTGCCAGTGTGGTCATAGCCAGCTGCAAGAAACTAAAGATTCCGTATGAAAAAGTAAATGTCAACGGCGGAGCGATTGCTATCGGCCATCCTTTAGGAGGCACAGGGTTCCGGTTGCTGCTAACGCTTGTTCATGAATTAAAACGGCGAGGCGGCGGAAAGGGAATTGCGACACTTTGCGGCGGGGGCGGCCAAGGATCAGCCATCCTAGTAGAAGTGCCAAAGAGGTGGTAGCCATGACAACGAACATTCAACAAACCTTTGATTTCCTCAATCAGCAGGTACCGGTATGGAATCCTAATAAAACCCTCATAAAAAATGCAAACATCCAATTATTTATGAACAAGCACAAGATCCCCAGCATCGAAGAACTCCACGGAAAATCGATTCAGAACCCGGAATGGTTTTATGAAAGCTTGCTGGAAGAGTTTGATATCCTTTGGCAAGAGCAGTATCAACAACTTCTGAATACAGAAAAAGGAGCACCATTCGCCAAGTGGTTTATCGGTGGAAAAACAAATCTCCATTATTACACCATTGAAAAACAAATCAGCCAAGGAAGAGGAAATACAGTCGCGTTGATCTGGGAAGGAGAAAACGGTGACACGATCTCTTATACCTACAATGAACTGAACGAAAAAATAAATGAGCTGACAGCTGCCCTTACATCCCTTGGAGTTTCTAAAGGAGATCGCATCGGGATTTACTTGCCGCCTATTCCAGAAGCCCCCATCTCTTTATTTGCGTGTGCCAAAATCGGTGCGATTGTCATTCCAGTGTTTTCAGGCTACGGGGCTGAGGCGGTAGCATCAAGGCTGAATGATGGTGAAGCAAAAGTATTGATCACAGCCGACGGATTCTTCCGCCGAGGAAAGATTGTCAAGATGAAGGAAGAAGCTGATCGGGCGGTTGAGCTAGCACCAACGGTCCAGCAAGTCATTATTGTCAACCGCTTTAACCGAAACATTTCCATCCATCCAAGTAGAGATTATTGGTATGAGGAGTTGATTGGAAACCATTCATCTCAAGAAGCAGAAACCGAATTCGTCGATTCCGATCACCCATTCATGATTATGTATACGTCCGGAACAACTGGCCGACCTAAAGGAACGGTCCATACACATACGGGATTTCCGCTAAAAAGCGCGATCGATCTGTATTTTTGCTTTGATATAAAAAGAACGGACCGCATATTTTGGCAAACGGATTTTGGGTGGATGATGGGCCCGTGGCTATTTCTAGGTGCTGCTGTGCATGGCGCAACTGTTGTCCTCTATGAAGGAAGTCCCGATTTTCCTCATGAAAGGAGATTATGGGAATTAATCAAGCGCCATCAAGTTTCGATCTTTGGAATCTCTCCAACTCTCATTCGCTCCCTGATGGTAAAAGATGTTGAAGTACCAAATCTTCCATCTTTACGGATTCTTGGGTCGACAGGGGAACCGTGGAATCCAACGGCATGGCACTGGTTCTTAGAAAAAGTCGGTAACGGACGGTGTCCCATTATTAATTATTCAGGCGGAACAGAAGTATCAGGAGGGATACTGGGCACCTATCCCATTTTTCCACTAAAACCATGCGGATTCCATGGCCCAATTCCCGGTATGGCTGCAAGCGTCGTCAATGAACGCGGAGAAAAAGTGGAACATACAGTCGGGGATTTAACGATTAGAGCACCGTTTCTAGGGATGACGAAATCGTTCTGGAACGATGATCAACGCTATGTAGAAGCCTATTGGTCAAAGTGGGAAGGAATTTGGGCGCACGGTGATTTTGCTGCCGTGGACCAGCATGGATTCTGGTATTTGCTAGGACGTTCCGATGACACTATGAAGGTGGCAGGGAAACGGATCGGGCCATCAGAAATCGAAGCAGCGGTCACGGCTCATGAAGCGGTAAAAGAGGCGGCAGCAATTGGAATCCCGCATCCAGTAAAGGGTGAAGTTCCTGTTATTTTTGCCGTTTTACATGTACATGAGGATTCACATTCTGACTTGGAACAGGAATTGCTTGCTTATGCCGCACGCTCTCTCGGGAAAGCCCTGAAGCCAAATAAGGTTCATATTGTCTCAGAGCTTCCATATACGCAGAGTGGAAAAATTGCCAGGAGAGTCATCAAATCATCGTATCTTGGCGAGCCGTTAGGGGATATTTCGACCCTGAAAAACAGGGAATCACTAAAGGAAATTGCCAAAAGGGGGAAGGGAATTGAGTATATTGGCTAACGAACGTAAGCAAATTAATTTATCGGAGGAACTGTCAAGACCATTTATTCAAAATGAGCGTCAGGAATCGCTATTTCGCGAGGTAGCTGTGCTTGCCGATCGTTTTCAAACGAGGGCGGCTGCAATCGACGAAGAGGGAAGGTTTCCGTTTGAAAATTTTCAAGAGCTGAAAAAGTCCGCTTACGTCTCTCTTACCGTTCCAAAACAATTTGGCGGCAAAGAGATTTCCCTCTACGAATTTGTTCTTTTGCAAGAGCGGCTCGCCCAAGGGGATGCGTCCACCGCTTTAAGTATCGGTTGGCACCTAGGGGTGATATACGACCTTAGGGAACGGAAGATATGGGATCACGTCTTATTTGAACGGATCTGCCGAGAAATTGTGGAAAACAAGGTGTTGATTAACCGTGCAGCGACAGAGATTGCTACCGGGAGCCCAACGAGGGGAGGCAAACCGCAAACCATTGCCATAAAAGAAAATGGCAAGTGGAGAATCACAGGGAGAAAGTCTTTTACGACCATGGCTGTTGCCCTTGATTACTCGTTAGTAACAGCCACGATTGAAGAATCAGGTGAGGTCGGCACCTTTTTGATAGATCATCGACTAAAAGGAGTTCGTGTGGAAGAAAACTGGGATATGCTTGGGATGCGGGGGACGAGAAGTGATGACCTTGTGCTTAATCAGGTCGAACTGCCGGAGGATGCGCTAGTAGAATTGGAACAATTGGATTCTTCAAATCATCCCCCGAGAGCGTGGCTGCTTCATGTTCCAGCCTGTTTCCTCGGAGTTGCCATTGCGGCTAGAAACTATGCGGTTTCGTTTGCGGCACATTACCAGCCGAACAGTCTTCCAGTACCCATTAAAGATGTCCCCGAGGTACAAAGGAAAATTGGCGAAATGGATTTGGAGCTGTTAAAAGCAAGACACGTTCTTTACTCGGTGGCACAACGCTGGGATACAGAACCTGATAAACGTGAAAGAATGGGCGGAGAACTGGCGGCGGCAAAACACATTGCCGTAAACAGCGCGAATAAGGTGGTTGATCTAGCGATGAGAATTGTCGGAGCAAGAAGCCTGCAAAAATCCAACCCTCTACAGCGTTATTACAGGGATGTTCGAGCGGGACTTCACAATCCGCCAATGGATGACGCAGTCATTTCTTTGCTCGCCAAACAAGCCTTGCAACATGTTCATTCATAATCGTATTCATTCGATTAAAAATACCCACTGAAAACACATGTCTTTCAATTGGAAAGGAGAAAAATAAATGAGATTCCATAAAATTCTATTTTTGTTAGTAATCACAGTGTATTCACTAGTTTTATCAGCTTGCTCAGGTTCAGACCAAAAGGCGAGCGGTTCAGAGAAAAAGGTGATTAAAATTGGAGCGACAGCAGGGCCTTACAGCGACCAGGTAAATGAGGGCATTAAGCCTTACCTTGAGAAAAAAGGATACAAGGTCGAAGTTATCGAGTTTAATGATTACATTCAGCCAAACATCTCCCTTGATACGGGAGGAATTGACGCGAACGTGTTTCAGAATGAGCTTTATATGAAGGAATTTGCCAAAGCAAGAAACTTGGATATCGTCGAGGCGATTAAAGTCCCTACAGCCCCAATTGCCATTTACTCAAAAAAGCATCAATCGATCGATGAAATCAAAGATGGTTCGACCGTAGCGACATCCAATGATCCAGTTAACCAGGCAAGAGCCCTTGCCATGCTTGAACAGCTCGGCATTATTTCCTTAAAAGAAGGAGTAGACCCGACAAAAGCCTCTGAAAAAGACATTGCCAAATATCATAAAAAGATCGTTATTAAGCCGCTTGAACCAGCACAGCTTCCAAGAGCACTGGAAGATGTCGATTACTCGTTTATTAATGGTAACTTCGCCATTTCCTCCGGGTTAAAATTAAAGGATGCTGTCGTATTGGAAAAAACTCCGCCTCACTATATGATTGGAGTTACGGTGAGGGGGAAAGATAAAGATGCTCAATTTGTCAAAGACATAATAGAAGCTTATCAATCAGAAGAATTTAAAAAATTAAATGAAGAAAGCGAAAAGTACGAAGGTTACGTCTGGCCAGACTGGATGAAATAATTAGATGAAGAGCTGAAAAAATGCATATGAAATTTTACTCTTTAACTATTGAATCAACAATTTATGAATAAAAGTACAAATCATACTAGTGGAAATATGAAGCTTAAAACCAAGTTCACTCATAAGAAAATAAGACTTTCTCATAATAAAAAAACAATTTTTAATAGTCTTGTTGTATTTCCCAGCTCAACAAATACATTTTTGAGTTTTACTTTCTCCTTTGTTAATTGTTCGGCTCCAGCACTTGATACAGGTGAAAAAATAGTAATAAGTAGAGCAAATGCTGTTAAAATCATAGAATAGAACACCTTTTTCATAATTAACCCTCCTATCCTTTTTATTGCAACCTACGATATTAATATTCAATATTGGTATATATTTGTAAAACATTTGTTGGAATTTGTAGATTTTTTTAAAATATAATGTTCATTTTTACATTTTTTAAATAAATATAAAAAAATGTTTGAAAATAGAATGGATTTACTTTAAATTAGAGCATAGAAATTTATTAGGAAAACTAACTGAATTAGTATACACACCTTATTCCATATAACGAGAGTTAAGGGGATTTGCTATCGTTGCAGTTGTAGGAATAGAGAGTGAGTAAATTTTGTTATGAGAGGTAGATAAACATGAGGAAATTTTATGTTTTGTTATCTATTATGGTTTTATGCATATGTGGTATAATTGGCTGTCAAACATGGGGCAGAACAGGATATACATTCGAGGAGTCAGACGTCATTAAAATAACTAATAGAACAGATAAATTCTCAAGTATTAAGGAGATTAAAGATAGAAAAAAAATTGAAAGGACTATCCAAATTATAAAATCTGTAGAATGGTCAAACAAAATTTCTAAAATCAATAATGAAGCCGACTATAGTTTCTGGTTTGAACATAAGGATGGCAAGGATAGATTGTTTAATTACAACATTTGGTTTGATGATAATAGAACAGTCATTTTTGATAAAAAAACAGGGAAGTACGGTTTGGTCCCTCCGGAGTACGAGACAGAACTGAGGAACTTATTAGACTAGTTTATAAGAGTATTACTTTAATTTAGAAGGTTATTTAAAAATGAATTGTTTTCTACAAGGAAAAATGTTTATCAAATGCTAATAATCATTCAGTGATAAACGCAACATAATGTCTATTATGTTGCATTCACCGATGCCCTATAAAACTAGTAAAACCCCTTGAGTTTCAAGGGGTTTTTTATTTTCCTCGACTTCGGAAGGAATTTGAATGCAACATATAGAATGAAATTGTTAAGTTGAATGAAATATAATGGAGTGATCAGTGTGAAACAAAATGATATTCTTTTCTACCTTGTAGGGGTGAGCGATCTTCGG
This sequence comes from Aeribacillus pallidus, assembly GCF_050478865.1. Lineage (NCBI taxonomy): Bacteria > Bacillati > Bacillota > Bacilli > Caryophanales > Bacillaceae > Aeribacillus > Aeribacillus pallidus. The sequence continues at coordinate 56,523 of NZ_JBCNBW010000065.1, forward strand.
TTTTCTCTTTGGAACCATTCCTAATGAGGCTGTAATCGTCATCTCCACTTTATTAGGAGGTATTCTGGCCATATTAGTCGGTATCTTTAGGGAGATATTGAACATCTCGAAACAACTGGAGGAGAAAAAGGAATGACACAGCAAGGACAAAACAGCGTAGAACCAATTCGAGATCCAGAAAAAATTCGAGAAATGAAGGAATATTTGTTGCATCGATCTTATCGAGATTATTTCCTGTTTACGTTCGGAATTAACTCTGGTCTTCGAATCAGCGATATATTGCCGTTACGCGTCATGGACGTGAAATATACGGAGCATTTGCGCGTCAAAGAAAAAAAGACCAGTAACGTCCGGAAAATCAAAATGACAGCAGCGTTAAAGCAGGAAATTGAAAAATACACGCGAGGAATGGCCGATTCCGATTATTTGTTCCCGTTACGCAAAGGTATTCGTCCGATAAGCCGGGAAACGGGTTGGCGGATCATTAACGAGGCAGCGTGATGGGAATAAGCAGAATCTTTCCTTCTATTTGTTTTGGGGGTGGTTACTCTAAACAATAGAGGAAGATTCTGCTTTTTTCAATGTCAAGCACAGTAAATTAATCAAAACATATATTTTGTACAATTTCTAGAAAAGGAAAATAAAAAATATGTCGAAAAAAGTAGAAAACATGATATAATACCAAATTGTTTGGAATTTTGGACTAATTACAAAAGAGAGAGGAGACATCATGAATTTACTTCAAAAAAAGTCAATTACTCACTTGTTAAGTCAAAAGAAAACATTGCAGAAAACACTAGGTGCCTATGATTTAATATTGCTTGGTATCGGAGCTATTGTTGGGATCGGTATTCTTGTGTTGACAGGTGTCGCAGCAGCAAATGATGCAGGTCCTTCGATTATCTTTTCGTTTATGCTGGCAGCCTTGGTTTGTGGATTTGTTGCATTTTGTTATGCAGAAATCGCTTCGACTCTTCCTGTTTCCGGAGGTGTCTATACGTACGCGTATGTGACAATAGGGGAAGTAGTTGCGTTTTTAATAGGTTGGACCCAACTATTAATATATGTTTTGTCCGCTGCAGCAGTGGCAAATGGATGGTCTGCGTATTTACAATCATTGTTAGAAGGATTCCATTTGCATATCCCGAAAATGATAAGTGCAGTACCTCAGCAAGGCGGAATGGTGAACTTGCCGGCATTCTGCATTATTTTACTTATGACTTGGGTGCTTTCAAAAGGTGTGAAAGAAAGTAAGAAAGTGAATAATACGATGGTAGCCATCAAATTATTTGTCATTTTATTATTTATTATCGTCGGAATATTCTACGTTCAACCGGAAAATTGGGATCCATTCATGCCTTTTGGGTGGGAAGGTGTTCTCGCAGGAACTGCTACTGTTTTCTTTGCCTTTTTAGGATTTGATGCGGTTGCAACTGCGGCAGAAGAAGTAAAAAAACCGCAGCGTGATTTGCCAATCGGTATTATTGTTTCTTTAGTTGTGTGCACTCTTTTATACGTTATTGTTTGCTTAGTCCTTACAGGAATGGTTCCATATCATTTATTAAATGTTTCCGACGCGATGGCATTTGCGCTTCATGCAGTCGGACAAAATTTTGCTGCAGGAGTTATATCAGTTGGCGCCATTGTTGGTATTACAACCGTTATATTTGTTTATCTTTACGCAACCGTACGCGTTCTGTTCTCTATTAGCCGTGATCGCCTACTGCCAAAACCATTCTCAGTCGTTCATTCACACACTCAAGCACCTGTTTTTTCGACATGGATTGCAGGATTTACAGGAGCAGTAATTGCTGGATTTATTGATTTGAGAGCATTGGCCAATTTAGTCAATATTGGTGCATTATTAACATTCGTGATGGTTGCCTTATCCGTTATTATACTGCGCAAGACACATCCAAATCTGCAAAGAGGATTTAGGGCACCGCTAGTTCCATATCTTCCAATGTTCACAATTGCGTGTAGTATCTTTTTAATGACCCGCCTTGCCCTTGAAGCGTGGTTGTATTTCGGCATTTGGATGATAATTGGTTTAAGTATTTATTTTATCTATCGAACAAAGCGAATAAAGAATTCATACCAAGAGGAAGCGCATATGCTGAAAAAAGTAAATTAGAAAAGCAGAATAGTTCTGATACAAAAATCTCTGAAACTTGGAGATACTGCTACTAAACGATTTAAAAAGACTTTAAAATACAGACGAAAAGCTCGGTAATTAATTTTTTACCGAGCTTTTTGTCTATAATTTAATGGCTTTATTAATTATGATTATTTACACCTAACTTAATAAAGCATTTAACGGAGCGTTTTAGATTTGTTTTAGAAACATATTTTTTTCTCGCCAGTAGATGAATAACAGAATGATAGTTACGACATTGTAAAGTAAAAACATTATTAATGATGCGATAAATGCCCAAGTGCTAAATTGAAGATAAAACGTCTGTTTAAAATTAGGAATACTCAAGATGATTGAGAATAAAAAGAAGATAATAGGCAGGATAAGACCAAGCCACATTTTATGGGATTTAACCAATATTTTTTGAATGAAACAAATAGGGATAATGAAAACGATTCCTACAATTACTAAAGTAGTCATTGAATAAATATTACTAAACATAAAAAAAAGCACCTCCTTCTCTTCATTTATATTGTTCAATTAACATGACTTAATGGCTCGTAAGTAGAGGAATGTTAAAATCTTAATATTGATACGTTGTTTGAGTGATAAGTTTCATTAATTGGATAATCAGTATGTAGGCTCCGTTTGAAACTTTTTAGGTGATTTTTTTGAGAAGTACCCCTCTCAACCGGTTAAAACAAATTAAATATTGTCAATTATGTGAACATGGAATTCATGGCTATTCATAAAATAATTACATTTCGTTGATGATGTAGGAAAAAGGATTTGTGATAAATGATCAATAAAAGTAAAATCGTCCCTAATAAATCCATAAATTCTGCAAATTTAATTTATACAATCATAATTACATCTGCTTTGTAATTCATCCAAAGGCATAAACCATTCGTCAATACAACTTGTTTTCAAAGTTTTAAAGTTTAAATGATAAAATATGTCATTCAGAGAAGTTTTTTTCCCTCGAAATAAATGAAGGAGAAATCATAAAAATACCTTTTCGACTATGAAGTTAATGGGCTGGTAAGGAAGGGACAAAAGTGAGAAAAATTTCGTTTAAACTAGGACTATTATTTTTTGTATTCGTATTAGGAATAGAAACGGTTTTATTTTCGTCATTATATGTTACTCTCGTTCATTCTAGAATTGACGAGGAATTTACCCAATTGTTGGCAAGAGGGAATAATCATCGCGATGTGTTAGAAAAAAGTTATGATCCTTCTACGTTAGAACATGTCACGATGATGGAGTCTGAAGCGGAGACGGACGTCGTTATTACCAATGAGAAGGGAAAGATCTTGTATTTTTCTGACAATATTTTACCATTTGCTAAAAAAATAATTAAAAACACCAATAAAAACATCCCCTATGATGGAGTGATTGTGCAAAAAAATTGGCAAAAAGAGTCGCATATTTCGACAGTAAGCCCTATTCGTATGGACGGAAAGATAATAGGATATGTCTATATGTTTAAAAATACGGATTCTATTCAAAACATGATTTATAAGTTAAAGCATCATTTCATTATGGTGGGAATTCTTTCTGTATGTTTAACCATAATTACGATTGCTCTATTATCAAGATTCATTACCATCCCTCTTATTCGTATGAAAATGGCAACCGAAAAATTGAGTAAAGGTGATTTTTCTGTTCGTTTGCAAGTAAAAGGGGAGGACGAATTGGCGGAATTAGGGAAAGCCATTCAAACATTGGCGAGGGATTTAGAGTACTTAAAAAAAGAAAGAAACGAATTTCTCGCCAGTATTTCCCATGAGCTTCGTACCCCTCTCACATATGTAAAAGGATATGCGGATATAGCTAGGAGACCCAACATTGAGGAAGAAGAGAGAAATCGATATTTATCCATTATCTATGAAGAAGCCAAGCATATGCAAAAATTGGTGAAGGATCTTTTTGAATTAGCAAAAATGGATCAACATTCATTTCAAATCCATAAGGAACCTGCTAATTTATGTTCTTTCTTTAAAAAATTGTATGACAAAATGCATCCTGCGTTTCAAGTTAAAAAAATGTCTCTTGTATATCAATGCGATGAAAACATTACCGTCCATATAGACCAAAAACGGTTTGAGCAAGTCATGATCAATTTGTTAGACAATGCTTTAAAATATTCAGATCAAGGTACTACTGTCTCTATTGATGTAAAAGCGGAGAAAAAGAAAATGATGATGATTGTTTCAGACGAAGGCGGAGGGATCCCTGAAGAGGATTTACCGTATATTTTTGAACGGTTTTACCGAGTGGATAAATCAAGATCAAGAAACAGAGGCGGAACAGGATTGGGATTAGCCATCGCCAAGGAAATTGTGGAAGCGCACGGAGGATCAATTTACGCCGTAAGTGATTATGGAAAAGGAACAAACATTATCATTACATTGCCGGAGGGATGATCATGTACACAATTTTACTCGTTGACGATGAAAAACGAATGTTAGATTTACTTGAACTTTATCTCTCTCCGAAAGGATTTCAATGTGTTAAGTGTGAGACTGGTTTTGTAGCGATACAGTACTTAGAAAACACCAAAGCGGATTTAGTTTTGCTGGACATCATGATGCCGGAAATGGATGGTTGGGAAACATGTCAACGAATTAGAGAAATGTCTGATGTACCTATTATCATGGTGACTGCAAGAGATGAAACAATGGATATTGTGAAAGGGCTTAAATTAGGGGCTGATGACTATATCACCAAACCATTTAACGAATCCGAGCTGCTTGCTCGAATTGAAGCTGTACTGCGCCGTTCAGTTGGAAAACAATCAAGAATTGAGTTTCAAGGTTTAGTGTGGGATGAAGATCAGCACACCGTCCAATATAAAAACCATGCTATTTGTTTTACTCCTAAAGAGTTTGCTGTATTAGGCCTTTTTATGAAAAATTTAAACAGGGTGTTTAGCAGAGAACAAATCATTGTGTCTCTTTGGGGCTATAACGCAAATACAGAAGAGCGTACGATCGACTCTCATGTAAAAAATATTAGAGAAAAGCTGAGACAAGCTGGTTTTCCGATCGATCGATTTCTGCAAACCGTTTGGGGGGTTGGGTATAAATGGGAGGCGTAAGGTGAGAAGAAGATGAAAGAGCAAATTATTACACTACTCAACACATATGAAAATGTTGCTTTCCTCATTAGTATCTTTATAAATATTATGATCAGTATTTTAGGAATAGTTCCAAGCGTATTTCTAACCGCTGCCAATTTGGCTGTGTTCGGGTTTTGGAAAGGCACCTTCATATCTTTTGTCGGGGAAGCAATAGGAGCCATTATTTCTTTTATGTTATATTGTAAAGGATTTAGGAAACTTTCTGAAACAAAGTTGTTTTCTCATCCGAAAGTCAAACGTTTGCTTGAAGCAAAAGGTTTAGAAGCTTTTTTTCTTGTTCTATCATTGCGGCTTCTTCCTTTTGTTCCATCAGGAGTCGTTACCTTTGTTGCAGCAATTGGAAAAATCCCTTTTCTTATTTTTGTGATTGCTAGTTCCATAGGGAAGATACCTGCCTTACTTTTAGAAGCCTATTCGGTTTATCATTTGATGAATTGGACATGGCAAGGTAAAGTGATATCTACACTTCTGTCTGTCTTTTTATTCATATTTACTTGGAAGAAAATCAATCAAAATTATAAGAGCAAGATAACGACATGAAGTAACAGAAAAATTCCCCTCCAAAGAAAACTTAGAGGGGAATAAACGTTATTCTGGTTTATTTGTTGTGTCATTCGGGTCGGGCTTATAGTCCGTCTTGTAATCTTTATATATTACTTCTGTAACCATTCCGGCAGAAGCATGGTGCAATTCATGGCAATGGAACATCCAGTTTCCTGGATTATCCGCCTTAAATGCGACGACATATTCTTCTCCCGGTTCTACATTTAAGGAATCCTTTATTAATGGAGAGCCTGAAATCGGCTTCCCGTTTTTGGTCAATACTTGGAAGAAGTGCCCGTGTAAATGCATCGGGTGCTCATCTTTTGGTGAATTGTTTACTATTCTTACTTTTACTAAATCTCCTGTCTTTACAATTACAGGGGCTGTATCAGGAAATGTTATACCATTGATCGTGTAGACTATGCTACCTTTGTTCATAGCTGTTCCTAAATCCATTGTGTACTCTACATCATATTTTTGGTCTAACATAAATGGACCTAATTCATGTTTTCCGTAGTTTGTTAAATCTACGATTGGGAGGTCCTCTTTTTCATTTGCCTTGTCTGTCTGGTTTGTTTCGCCTTCATATTGAATTTTCACTTTCATGCCATCGGTACCTTCCATCTCACCGTGACATTCGAATAACCATTCCCCAGGATTATCCGCTGTAAATTCAATATCGTAACGTTCACCCGGAGCTATATTTAGAAGATGATCTTTGATTAGTTGCGGCTCTTTTATCGGTTGCCCGTCTGTTGCTGTAATTTTAAATTCGTGACCATGGAGGTGGAGTTTATGGGACATGTATCCAGCGTTTACAAGGCGAAGTCGAACTTTTTCGCCTTTTTTCACTTTTAAAGGTTCTACAGCGGAGCCACTTTTTCCGTTCAGCGTGAAAATATCATACATACTCATATCATGTTCCATGCTGCTCATATGCATATGGTGGCTATCCGAGTGATTTTCATGTCCCATATGGCTATGATCCACCGTATTCGTATGCATATGTCCTTCATCTGGATTGCTCATCCATTCATCTAACACAAGTGTATACTCACGATCTACTTTTTCCTCATCTTTAGGCTCTACGATGAAGGTCCCGTATAACCCTTTGTCTACTTGTTTCGCGCTTTCTTGATGGGAATGATACCAATACGTTCCCGGTACAGTAGCAGTAAATTCATACGTAAAGGTTTCACCTGGTTTAATTGCGTTCATCGTGACACCCGGAACTCCATCTTGACTATTTGGAACAGGATAGCCATGCCAATGGATTGCAACCGGTTCAGGTAATTCATTTTTTAAATGAATTTTTACAGTGTCCCCTTGTTTAATACGGATTTGCGGCCCGGGAACAGATCCGTTGAACGTGTAAACTGGTAGTTTTACATGATCATTTATTTCTAATAATGCTTCCTTCGCAGTAAGATGTATCTCATTGCCGGATAATACTTCTGTATTTGTTGCCAAAGGAATTTGTTCACTGACTTCAGAGGCTTTGGATGTTTTTTCATCCTTTGTATCCATATTTGACATATCGTGTCCTTGCATGGAACTGTTTGAGCAGGCTGCGCCAAAAGTCATGACACCCGCTAAAATGGTTCCAACCAATAATTTCTTCATGTATTTCCCTCCATCAAACATTGATTAAAACGCTAAGATCATCATAAAAAATAAATGTGCAAAATTTATGGAGAAAAGAGTAATATAAAAGCATTTGAAGAAATGACGATTTTTAAAAATGATTTATAATTGAAATGAATGACATTATTGTGTTTATTTGGAGTCATTGACTTATCATAGAAAAAAGGCTGGTAGGTTTCAGGAATTTGTAATTAATGAGGATTCTTATCATGAAGAAAATATTTTTTTAGTAGGAGGAAATTAAGATGAATCCAGTCATTGAAACAATTTTACAGCACCGTTCCATTCGAAAATTTGAAGATCGGGGGCTATCCGATGAGCAAATTCGTACTATAGTCAAGTGTGCTCAAGCAGCATCTACGTCCAGTTTTATTCAAGCTTATTCAATTATCGGAGTAAAAAATAAAGAAAAGAAACGGAAGCTCGCAGAGTTAGCTGGAAATCAATCGTATGTAGAGAATAATGGACATTTCTTTGTATTTTGTGCCGATTTACATCGTCACGAGATTGTCGGTGAAATGGAAAATGTCGATTTATCTGCTACATTAGAAAGCACCGAAAAATTTATGGTTGCACTCATTGACACGGCATTGGCCGCGCAAAATGCTGTATTAGCGGCAGAATCCATGGGATTAGGAGCTTGTTATATCGGTGGTTTAAGGAACAATTTACCTGAAGTGTGTGAGCTGTTAAACGTTCCGAAACGAGTGATTCCGTTGTTCGGAATTGCAGTAGGATATCCAGCACAAAATCCTGACAAAAAACCGCGATTACCTTTTCATCACGTCTACCATGAAGAAACATACGAACAAGACCGTTCCAAATTAGAGGATCAACTAAAACATTATAATGATACGATTTCGTCATATTATGAGAAACGTACGAACGGCAAGCTCCGTGATACATGGACGGGACAAATGGCAAATCTACTTAGTAAACAGGTCAGAATGTATATGAAGGAGTTTGTCGAAAGAAAAGGATTTAATTTAAAGTAGCACATGGAATGCGGATGAATTGAGCAGGCAGAAGAAGAGGATTCTTCTGCCATTTATTATCACGTTCTGCCATCCGTTATTCTTAAAATAGTTTTTGTACGAAATGAAAAAAGATTTTGTTAGTCTAAAAATATTTATCATTATTTACTGGAGGAATAAATAAATTTTTAGCAGAAGTCCTTATTAACTATCAAAAATTTCCACATAATTGACTTTATAATCTATTAAACATGACTACAATAACACTTTTTTAAAATACCAACATAAATTCCTTATGGAGAACAGTTGATTATGCAAGGAGGTGTTCATGTGGATAAAACAACGATTTTTATAAGTTCTGTTGCCCAAGACTCTCTTACCGCTATACGAAACGATGTATTTAAAGAATTAAAAAATATGGGGCACGAGCCCATTCGCTTTGAAGATAGCATGCGATATATTCATCAAGATGCCATCCGAACTTGTTTGGAATATGTATCTAAAAGTGATATTTTTCTACTATTTATCGCTGATAAAGCAGGAACTTTGCTAGAAGATGAAGGGAAAACGATCACTCATCTTGAGTTTTTACGAGCATATAAAGAAAATAAACATATTATTGTTTATGTTCACGATACGGTTCTAGATACGTATTTCCAAACGATTAGACCTCAAATAAAAAAATCGTTAAAACTGTATTTTAGCAAACACGGTAAAGAGCCGGATTCCATGTTCGATTTTATTAGTGAAAATATAAAAGAGAATTCCCATATTGCCGAAAAATATGTATGGTACTTTCTTTATGATGCAGAACAAAAAGGAATCTATTTCGAGAAATGTTCATTAGGTGTCGAAGTTCTTTCAAACATAAAAAGCTATCTTTCTGCACTATTTAAAGAAAGTCTTCAATACTTTAATATTCGATCGGAAATACAAAAGAGTTTAGAACATGTCGATTTGTACGGGGATTTTTATGAGCTTTCCCTTGAATTCATAAGTTTAATACGTAATGGACAAATTACAAATTGGAGAAGATTACTTGCCCTTTTACGTTCGAAGATGGTCGGATGCAATATTTACACGACAAATACAAAGTACCAGCAAGAGGCGATAGGAGCATTAATGGACTGTAAAGCAGTAACCCTTTACGAAAAAAGAGGTAACATGATGGTTTGCAAAGAATATGATGGATTAACGACGCCTGAAAACTTTTCACTAAGCGATACAAGTTCGTATGTGGTGCAAACATACAATGATCATGAACACAATGAAAAGTTATACTATTCGTTGGAAAAAAGGACATGCTATTTCTTGTTCAAAGTAAAGTCTTATGTATTTTGTTTTCATCTACCGCTGTTAGGGGAATGGGATTATCATAAATTGAAGACTTACCAACACCATATATTTAATGCTATACTTGAATCTAAAGGATATTCTTATTGTTACTTTATAAAAATGTTGTTAGGAGGTCTTTCGAGTGAACAATTATAAAGAAGATGTCATATTAATCGCCTCCGCACCAAATGGATATGGAAAAAAAGTTGTCACTAATCGTCTTAGTCAAATGAAACGCGATCACGCGAACTTACAAAATAAACTTTCCAAAATAAAAAGCTCATTTCACCATACAAATAAGAATGAACATGAAATCTCATAAAAATGAAAAAAATGAATATAACGGGCACTACATACATCCTTTCACCAGGGATGTTTTTTTATTAGTACGAGAGAGGTAGACGAAGGATTTTTTTAGAAGATATTCCTTCATATTCTACTAACAATAACAAGAGACACGAACAGCAAAAATAAATCTTGTTTTTTTCGAAATTTCTGAATATAATAAATTTAACATACTAACCGGTTGGTATATTGTTGAATATCGAGAATATTTATTAGAGATAAGAATTTTTATGTGAATGGAGAGGATCATATGTACTTGCGTCTTACCGATGAACAAAAGATGGTGCAAAAAACAATCAGAAAGTTTGTAGAAAAAGAGCTCATGCCTTTAGAAAATGAAGTGTTGAGAAATGAGAGAGAAGGAAGACCAAGCCTCCCGCCAGGTAAACTTGAGGAACTTCAATTAAAAGCAAAGGAAGCAGGGTTCTGGGGAATCAACACACCTGCAGAATACGGTGGCGCTGACCTAGGGAATGTCATGATGGCGATTGTGATTATGGAGGTTTCAAAAACGTTTGTTCCTTTCAAATTTGGAGGGTCGGCAGATAATATTCTCTATTACGCCAATGAAGAACAAAAGAAAAAATACTTAATTCCTACCATCAACGGAGAGAAGAAATCATGCTTTGCCATCACCGAACCTAGTGCAGGATCGGATACAAGAAATATTAAAATGACAGCAGTAAAAGATGGGAATGAATGGGTGTTAAACGGAGAAAAAACGTTTATTACTGGCGGAAATGAAGCAGATTTTGTCATGGTTATTGCGATTACTGACAAAGAAAGACATCAGGCAACTTTAGGACGTGAAGGAGTCACATGCTTTATCGTTGACCGTGATATGGGCTGGAGATCCAAGTATATTCCAACGATGGGACAATCAGGCCCTGCGAGCTTAATATTTGAAAATGTCCGTGTTCCGGAAGAAAACATTTTAGGTGAATTGCATGGCGGTTATAAACTGGGATTAGAATGGATTGGATATGCGAGATGGGTTGTTGGGGCGCGAGCAGTCGGAGCGGCAGAACGTTTGCTGCAAATGGCAATCGACTATTCAAAAGAGCGTGTTACGTTTGGAAAACCGATTGCAGAAAGACAGGCCATCCAATGGCAGATTGCTGATTCGGCAGTGGAAATCGAAGCGGCCAAATGGCTGGTGCTCAATGCAGCATTTACGCTTGATCAAGGGGAGGATAACCGTCATTTAGCATCTATTGCGAAATTGTATGGTGCGAATATGGGAAATCGAGTCGTAGACAGAGTTCTGCAAATTTTTGGTGGGATGGGTTATACGAAAGAACTACCGATTGAACGATGGTACCGTGAAGCAAGACTTTGGCGAATTTACGATGGTACGGATGAAATTCAGCGCATGATTATTGCTAGAAACCTATTAAAAGGGCATGTCAAAATCGGTCAATTTGTTTAATCCCTCATGAAAGCGCTCTCTAAGTTAAATCGCTTTTTAATTGATTTATAGATTTTGAATTTAACAGGAGGTATAAAAAATGGCAGGAAGATTTGAAGGAAGAGTGGCATTTGTAACAGGCGGAAGCCGCGGAATCGGAAAAGCGATCGTTCAGCTCTTTGCAGAGGAAGGAGCAAAGGTTGCTATTATTGATCTGAATGAAGAAGCGTTATGTGAAACGGAAAGCGAGTTAAAAGAAAAAGGATATGACGTTTATTCCAAAGTAGCAAATGTCACCGATGCTTCCCAAGTCGAAAGTGCGGTTAAAGAAGTGGTTGAAACGTTTGGTTCGCTTGATATTCTCGTGAACAATGCAGGGGTGATTCGTGATAATCTGCTGTTCAAAATGACAGACTCTGATTGGGAAACCGTAATGGATGTCCATTTAAAGGGATCCTTTTACTGCGCTCGTGCTGTCCAAAAATATATGGTAGAAAAAAAATATGGACGTATCATCAATATTTCGTCTACTTCGGCTCTCGGAAACCGCGGACAGGCGAACTATGCCACAGCAAAAGCGGGACTCCAAGGTTTTACCAAAACACTTGCGATCGAACTTGGAAAATTTGGCATTACTGCAAATGCGGTTGCTCCTGGGTTTATCGAAACGGATATGACGAAAGAGACCGCAAGAAGAATGGGCGTTTCGTTTGAAGACCTCATAAACGCCAGCGTTTCAAAAATTCCCGTTGGAAGAAGCGGCAAGCCGTCGGACGTTGCCCATGCGGTAGCCTTCTTTGCTGACGAGAAATCTTCCTTTATCAACGGTCAAGTATTATATGTGGCTGGAGGTCCAAAAAATTAAACGAATCGAGGTGATGATCAAATGTTTGAGGAACACATTGGAAAATATTCGAATAAGGTCAAGAATAGGGTCGAAAGAGGTGCTGTAAAGAAGTTTGCAGAAGCGATTGGCGATCCGCACCCCATCTATTTGGATGAGGAAACAGGAAAAAAATCAAGATATAAAAACAATATCGCTCCTCCAACATTCCCAAGAGTCTTTGATTATGGGGTGATTAAAGGATTGAAACTTCCAAGCAACGGCCTGATTCACGGTGAGCAAATTTTTCATTATGAGAGACCGCTTCTAGTTGGAGATGAAATTCTATGTTACTCGAAAGTGGAAAATTACTATGAGAAAAAAGGAAACCACGGTAAGCTAGGATTCTTGGTAATTAAGAGCTTTGGAGAAGATCCAACAGGTCAACTCATCTTTACTTCCAAACAGACCGTAATCATAACAGAAGCGGTAAGAAAGGTGATGATCGTTTGAAAAAGATTACAGAATTACAATTGGGAGAAGCGTTAGAGGAGATAAAGCTTAATCCTGTTTCCAGGCTGGATTTAATAAAATATGCGGGGGCTTCTGGAGACTACAACCCAATTCATACTATCGATGAAGAAGCAACAAATGCTGGTTTACCAGGAATTATTGCACACGGAATGTGGACGATGGGAAATCTCGCAAAGCTATTCACATCTTATTATGAAGAAGGGTTTATCCAAGATTATTCCATCAGATTCAAAGGAATGGTTTTCCTGAATGATGTCATTACGCTGAAAGCTACGTTGGAAGAAAAAATGGGGAATAAACTGCGTTTTAACGTGCTGGCCGTTAATCAAAACGGAAACGAAGTTTTAAAGGGAGAGGTATGGTTTAAAACTTTCACTGAAGAAGATATATATTAATCTTTTTTAGCACGAAAACTCGGTGACAAGAGAAATTCCTTTCATATTTTATAGTATCGGAGGAGGCCAGGGGATTGCAACCATTATTGAACGTGAATAAATGGCTAATCAGGAACGCTGCTAATTGGTGGAGATTCCACGAACACCCTCTACATTTAGTAGGGATTTAAAAAAATAACCATTATGCTATAATAATGCCAAAACTTCTACTAAATGAGAGGAACATAACACATGAAGAAACAAATTATTGAAACAAGCATAGAGCTATTTGACCAGAAAGGCTTTAAAGAAACTTCCGTACAAGACATTGTCGAATCGATCGGAGTCACAAAAGGAACGTTTTACTATTATTTCAATAGTAAAGAGGAATTGTTAAAAGATATTTGTTTGTCCTATATTGAGGATCTTGTAAGACAGCAAGAAGAAATTTTAGAAGATTCAAATAAAGATTGTACAACCAAGTTAAATGAAATTGTTTATATGCTGATCAAAAATATTAAGACCCAACGGAGAAGTGCGAGAATTTTCTTCCGCGAAATGAGACACTTAAATGAACAACACTTAAAGGAAATTAAAGCCAAACGAAGTTTGTTTCGTAAAAATTACCAAAAGTTAATTGAAGAAGGGATGACAAAACAAGAATTTAAAAATAATCTTAACCCGGATATGTTGACATTTGGAATTTTAGGGATAACCAACTGGAGTTATTACTGGTTTGATCCTGAGGGGAAAGTATCGGAAGAAAAACTTGCTGAAATATATGTGGATTTAATTTTAAATGGAATTAAAAAATGAGATTCATTTTTTTAGATACAAGACATTTGAAGAATATTAGTTTTATAAATCATACTAACCGGTTAGTATCAATTACTTTTTCACATGGAAAGAGATATATAGAACCGATTGTGCACTCTCTTTCCAATTAAAAATTATCAAATATGCAACTATTTTCAAGCCTTGCAACCTCTTCTCTAAGCCAATGCGTTTTTGTTTTGCCGGTAATCGAGCGAAAACATCCAAACAAAAGAAAAAATGAAGGAGTGATTTGTGTGCTTACCCTTCACCATAAATTCTGGCCAAATAAATTGACAAAGTCTTTAGTCGTCCCTCAAACCTCGCTGTACGATAACCTCAAAGTGACTGCCAGCCGTTATCCTAAACATGAGGCAATCTACTTTTATGGAAATACAATCAGTTACCGTCAATTGGATGATGAAGTCAATGCACTAGCAGGATATTTACAACAAAAATTAGATGTGTCAAAAGGTGATAGAGTCTTATTATTCATGCAGAATTCTCCTCAATTTATTATTGCCTACTATGCGATTTTAAGAGCCAATGCCGTTGTTGTTCCAATCAACCCCATGCTGACACCCAATGAATTAGAGTTTTATATCAATGATTGTGAAATTAGGAATGCGATTATAGGGCAGGAATTGTATGAAAAAGTGGCACCACTCCTCAAAACAACCTCACTCGACCATCTTCTCATCGCTGCTTACTCAGATTATATCGGGAACGATTTTGAAGGAAGTTTACCAAAAGAAGTAGAAGCACCGAGGATCATTTTCAGCAAGCCCAATCATTTTCTATGGATGGATGCGATCAACGCAAATTATTTACCTGGAGAACATTTGTCAAATGCCGATGATCTTGTAGTTCTTCCATACACTTCCGGCACGACCGGACTCCCAAAAGGTTGCATGCATACAAATAAAACTGTACAAGCAAACACGGTTGGAGCTTACCATTGGTCACGGGCTACGACCAATACTGTTCACCTGATGACTTTGCCGCTTTTTCATGTTACAGGAATGGTTCTTGGTATGCACATGCCAATTTATAGCGGTAGCCGAATGGTCATCATGACTAGATGGAATCGTGATACGGCCGTCGAGCTGATTAAGACTCAACAATGCACGCATTGGGTCACAATCAGTACGATGCTGGTCGATTTCTTATCAAACCCAACTTTAAAAGCGGAAGATCTCTCTTCTTTAACCTCCATTTCAGGAGGAGGAGCTGCGTTTCCTGAAGCATTGGTTGAAAAGCTTTATAAATTAACAGGTTTACATTTTGTAGAAGGGTACGGACTTTCCGAAACGATCGCCCAAACCCATCTCAATCCGCCAGACCGACCTAAAAAGCAATGTCTAGGTATTCCAACATTTGATGTGGATGCCCGTATTATTGATCCTGTTACGCATCAGGAGCTTGGGGTTGGCGAGGTCGGAGAAATTGTCATCCATGGACCGCAAGTGATGGTCGGCTATTATAACCGGGAGGAAGAAAACCGGAACGCTTTTGTTGAACTTGATGGCAAATCGTTTTT
Source organism: Aeribacillus pallidus (assembly GCF_050478865.1). Classification (NCBI taxonomy): domain Bacteria; kingdom Bacillati; phylum Bacillota; class Bacilli; order Caryophanales; family Bacillaceae; genus Aeribacillus; species Aeribacillus pallidus. Next base: position 72,135 of record NZ_JBCNBW010000065.1, read on the forward strand.
CCGGACAGGAGATATAGGTCGTTACGATGAAGAAGGCTATTTCTTTATTGTGGACCGAGTCAAACGAATGATCAATGCTTCCGGTTTCAAAGTCTGGCCAACGGAAGTGGAGTCCTATCTTTACAAACATCCGGCCGTCCAACAGGCATGTGTCGTTGGAATTCCGGATCCAAAAAGAGGCGAAACGGTAAAAGCATTTATCATCTTAAATGAAGGTTATGAAGGAAAAGTAACTGAAGAAGACATTATTGAATGGTCCAAAAAGCATATGGCCGCTTATAAATATCCACGTTATGTCGAATTTAGAAAGGAATTCCCAGTTACAAGCAGCGGCAAAATCCTATGGCGGAAACTTCAGGAAGAAGAATTGAAAAAAGCAGAACAGAATATAGGGAAAAGATAAAACTTCAAATACCTCATAAAAGGAGACTGAAATGAATCTTAGACAATCCACGTTAATTGCTATGCTAACGCCATTATACGGAAGCCAAGTTTCTGATTTTCAACTAGTAACTGAAGGATACCAAAATATGATGGTTCGTTGTAACCATCAAGGGGAAACTGTATTTATTAGAGTGACCGCTGCAAGACGGAAAAGCGTATCGATGATTGAAGCTGAACTGGAATGGCTTCGTATTCTTCGCAAAACAGGACTATCCGTCCCTTCGCCAAGGATTTCAAACAAGGAAAATTGGATTGAAACCATTACACTAAGAAAAAATACTTTCTATGCTATAGCTTTTTCTAAAGTATATGGAAGATCGATAGATGTTACCAAGCCGCAGCAATGGAACGACCACTTGTTTGAAAAATGGGGTGAAACACTAGGTCAAATTCACTCCGCCGTTCCTAACCATAAAATTGCACGGCCATACTGGGGAGGGACGTTTACATCTGTTTCAGATACAATAGCTTTTTTTGAAAAAAATGAAGATTGTATATTAAAGGCTCGCTTATTTGATATAGTTTCACAAATTGAGAACCTTTCGCGTTCAACAGATACGTTCGGTTTAATTCATAACGATTTCCATCAGGGGAATGTCTTAGTACATGAAAAGGGGATTGGGATAATTGATTTCGATGACTGCGAGTATGGTTGGTACGCACAAGATATAGCAGTGGCGCTTTATCATGCTTTTTGGCAAGCAACTGCGCTTGGTAGCTCTGACCTTTCTTTCGGTTTTACTTTCCTGCAGTCGTTCCTCAATGGATATAGGAAAACACGTAATCTGTCACCTGAAACCGTGCAACAGATTCCCCTTTTCTTACGATGGCGGGACTTTGTCTTATATGCCCTGTTTATGAAGAATTGGCCGCTCGATTCCTTGGAAGCTTGGCAAACCTACACGTTAGATCGTTTAAGAAAACGAATGAAACACCGTAATCCGATTATTCCTTTATCCAGTAACGAACTAACTATTCTGAGTGAAAATAGTTGAGAACTCCCTTATATAGGCGATAATCTGAACCCTTGCTCTTTTTATATTGACCTTTTTTTTAAATGAATAAATTTTATAATTTAACCAAACACTTTTTACAGATAGAAACCTTATCTTGAATAGTGGACAAGACATATTGCATCAAGAAAGATATTATTTCAGAAATGGAAGTGTAAAATTCACATGGATTATAACAAGTATAATGATATGCAAGATACGATGAAGAACAAATTCATACCAATGACCTCTTTGACAAGCGGATTGGGACAAGAAGTGCTCCCTGATCTTTATTGTTATACAAATCAGATTGTGAATTTGTGTTTTGTGGGAAACCCTGAAAAAACAAATGAATGGGTCTTAGTGGACACAGGAATGCCTAAATCAGTCGACCATATTCTTGATGCTGTAGAAGAAAGGTTTGGCAAAAAAAGGAAGCCAAAAGTGATTGTCCTCACACACGGCCACTTTGATCATGTGGGGGCAGTGGTTGATCTAGTAGAAGAATGGAATGTTCCCGTGTTTGCGCACGAATTAGAATTGCCCTTTTTAACCGGAAAATCTAACTATCCAGAACCTGATGAATCAGTCGAAGGAGGACTCGTGGCAAAAATTTCTCCTTTGTTTCCGAATGAATCGGTCGATTTGGGAAACAACGTAGAGAAGCTTCCTTCTGACGGTAGTGTACCTTACATGCCTGGTTGGCGTTGGATTCATACACCTGGTCATACTCCTGGCCATATATCCTTATTTAGAGATGAGGATCATGCTCTAATTGCAGGAGATGCTTTTGTGACAGTGAGACAAGATTCTCTATTTAAGGTAGTAACTCAAATTCAAGAAATCAGCGGTCCACCAAGATATTTAACTACTGATTGGGATGCGGCATGGGAGTCAGTTAAAAAGCTTGAAGCATTAAAACCTACTGTTGCAGTGACCGGTCATGGTCTGCCAATGTCCGGAAAAGAGCTTTCACAAGGTCTGGAAAAATTAGCGAGAGAATTTGATCGAATTGCAATTCCCGATTATGGGCGATATGTAAATTAAAGACACTAATTCTCATAAGTGTAGGGCGCACTGAAGGTGATGGTGGTAAAACCAATTCCGATATTTTTTAGTAAAGTATCTTGTTGCCTACTTTGAATAGCTTCTTCAAGTAATTTCCGTAAGTTTTCATCACCTGCATGGGTAAGAGAAGTTGATAACCTGCAACAAATCCTTTAGCTGTCAATAGTAAGACCACATTCCAAAAACTTCACCATATTTCATTAGTACATCAGTTGGATTTCCACTAAAAACCCCATAAAAACACTCTAGACAAATAGGGATCAGAATATTATCTGAACCCAATTTTGTCTACAGTCTCAAAGGTTTCTTAAACATAATACTATATTAGACCCTAATCTCTTCGGTCATCTCTTCTTCTTAGCCCTAATAATCCTGCCAAACCTAGTAAACCAATCCAACCCCAATCATTATCGTCATCAGCATTGTCTGCAACTTGATTATTCATGTCATTATTGTTATTTTGAGCGTAGACATCATCCATCCCAAGAAGCATTACTATCAATGATAAAGCGTAAAATGAATATAGAAATTTTTTTAACATGTTTTTTTCTCCTTTCAATAATTGGTATTAATTTTAATGTGTCCAATTGGTGAACAATTATTACAATTTTACGGGTAGTTGTAACGAAAAAAATATAGAAGTCCATTGAGTTACGGGTCAAATTCGTAACGTCAACTAAGGAAATTATTCGGTATAAAGTCGCGGTTTATTTGTGCTAAATGTTTTGCGATCACGCAGGGGATGACGGACACGCTTTCGAAAATTTAGCGATAGAGGAAGAATCAAGCACGTTTTATTGAACAGAACCATATTTTAACCATTTTGAAAAATTCAAATGAAAAATGAGGAATTTTGGAGAAGATTACTTTTGGAATATGAGATGAAGAAAGAGGTATTTGGATGAAATAAAGAAAAGTATTTGTTGTATTAAGCTCTGCTACATTGGCGGCTTACGTACTCTTGAAACCCAGGATAAAAATAATAAAAAAGAGCCAACTGTATTGTTGACTCTTGTTTGTATATGTACCGGCATCCGGTTTGTATATCAACTTGATGAATAGAGGAATTCCCAGTGTGGCTACGTTTCTGGGGTGAAAAGTCTAAATTATGAGGGTTCAAAAATATTATATATACGTCACACTGACTTAGCCGTTTCCTTCCGGGTGACTTCGTTAATTTTATCTACAAACATTTGGAAAACACGTCTTTTCTCTTCTAAATCACGAATAGATTCTTTCAGTTCTTCATATTTCTCTTCAAATGGTTTATGGTAACGCTGGCGAATCGTTTCAATGATTTCTTCGTTCACTGTCGACTGAATCACTTGCTTTGTAATGCTGTATTTATATGAGTAAACTCTTAACTCTTGTTTGACTTCCTCATATTCTTGGTCAATCTGGGTTAATACTTCAGAAATATCTTCCTTCCATTCTTCAAGGGATTTCTGTATGTACGATTTTTTCGTCATTTCATCCATGAAAACACCTTCCCGCCGTATAGATAGTTTATCTCTTCCTCATTTTAACGTAACTTTTTTACACCCCGTTTTCTGAAAAATTACATTGTCTTTTCATTTATGTGATAATGAGCAGAGGATTTATAGAGAGGGCTACAGGTCGGGTTGATTTGCAGGAGGAACCGTCTTTGAACAAACCTGGTATTACCTCACTGAGAAATATCTCGATATCACCTTTCAAGTGTTAGAGGGACTAACTGCGTTAAGAGAAATTCGTCGTATCTTGTTCAACAAACGGGCGTAAGAATGGCATAACAGGAGTTGTCGATGCGACAGCTTCTATAGCTTCTTATGCTAACAAAGCATTTAGCTAAAGAACAAAATAAGTGGATGAATGCTTTATCATTTAAGGAATAATTTTCGATGAAAAAAACAAAAAATACAAAGAGAGCCACTGAAATCTTAAGTTTTTTAGGAAGTTAAGTAGGCATCATTAGATATTCTTAAGACGGTAGCTTTTTCAACACTATGTTATGTCTATGAAAGGAGAAGTAACAGTGACAAACCGTAATAACAATCGAAATCAGCCACATACTGGAGGAAGTAAATCAGCCGATACAGAATTTGGCGCAGAGTTTGTACAAAGTAAAAAAGCCAGGAAAAAAGCGGCAAGAGAAAGAAAAAATAATAGCTAATAATAGAAGTTGAGCAAAAACAGAAAACACAAGTTATTCTAGAAAAGGGCGCAAGTGCTTAACAAGGGGCGGTTATGGCAGCTCCTTTTCTTATTAGACTAACGATAGTGAATAAAGTAGTAATAAGGGTGAATTAACATATGGCTAATGAATTTGCTCAACTTGCTGTTTCACCATTGTATATGTTAATGGTTGTTTTGAGCATATTATATTTAATATTTTTAAGAGAAGACAAAGGTTGTATTACGACTTTCGGAAGAATAGCTTCTGGGGTGTATATTCTTATATACCTAATAGCACTGTCTTTATTTATATTTTAATCTTTAAACAGCAAATAGTAGTTACTCAGGTATTCCATAATTTTCTAAAAAAGCAAAAAACAAAAGTTAGTGATTACTACTACTGCCAAGTTCAAATGTAGGTTTCGCTTTTCATTATTATGCATGTCAGTCACCTTTAAAATTTTGACAAAAAACATCCGAGGTAATGTGGTCCTCGGATTTTGAATATTAGATAAGTTGCTACATTTTCGGTGCACGCTGTTGGCCTTTGTTGTTTCTTGCTCTTTTTTCAGTAGCAAGGTCTTCTGGAGTAGCTTTGAATTCAAGGTTTTTTATGCCTTTTTTCGTTTTATCGTCCATTATCATCCCTCCTTGATTACAATCGTAGTTTTTTCTAATCTCGGGAGGGTTATGCAAAGGGGTTGTTTGACTCAGTAGAAAATGATTCCATACATGAACACATTTTTACTTCAATTTTCTATGCGAATAAAAAAAGTGTACCTAACATTTTTTAACACATAAATCACCTTCTTTATGACGCAAACTACTCATGAGGTGAAAAAAATGCAAGAAAAAGAACCATATATCCAAGTTAGCGTTATTGAGATCAAAGACGAAGGAGAAGAATCAGCGGAAACTTATAAAAATTCTTTATCGCAAGAGTTGGCAGAAGCGATACGGCGGGAAAAAGAGAAAAATGATTAAGTGAAGTTTCATGAAAAACCTCTTCAGGAACGTGGTCTAGCCCCAAAAAAGTG